>JAFAJR010000065.1 GCA_019236085.1 Candidatus Dormiibacterota bacterium | reverse complement strand
AACGGCGCCGCCGGCGGTCCGCTATGCGACGCCGGCTCGCCATTGCTCGAGCGGTTCAGCGGCGCCGTCCGCGACGTGTGCGCCGACCTTGCGGAGCAGCTGGTGGCTGACGCCGAAGGCGCGACGCGCTACTTCCACGTCACCGTGGACGGCGCTGCCGACGACGCTGATGCACGCCTTGCCGCGCGGACCATCGCCGCGAGCCCTCTGGTGAAGACCGCGGTGCACGGAGCAGACCCCAACTGGGGACGCATCGTCGCCGCGCTGGGCCGGAGCGGCGCCGCCTTCACCCTGGACCGCTGCTCCGTCACCATCGGCGGCACCACCGTGCTGCAGCGCGGCGTGCCTACAGCGGTCGACCTCACCGCGGTGAGCGATTCACTGCGCAGCACACGCGTCGACATCGATGTGAGCCTGGGTGACCGGCCCGGGCGCGGCCACTGCTGGGGATGCGATCTGACCGCCGAGTACGTGAGGATCAACGCGGAGTAGACGACATGACCACACCGTCGATCGACGAGAGAATCGAACGCGCCGGCATCCTGGTGGAGGCGCTGCCGTACATCCAGCGTTTCAGCGGTCACGTCCTGGTGATCAAGCTCGGCGGTGCTGTCGACGCCTCGGCGCTGGGGCTGGACTCCGTGCTGCAGGATGCGGTGCTGCTGCGTTTCGTGGGCATGAAGCCGGTGCTGGTGCACGGTGGCGGCGCGGAGATCAGCGCCTGGCAGCGCCGGGTCGGCCTGGAGCCGTCGTTCATCGACGGCCTGCGGGTAACCGACGAGCAGACGATGGAGATCGTGAAGATGGTGCTCACCGGCAAGGTGGGGCCGTCCATCGTGTCCCGTCTCGCGGCGCTCGGGGCCGGAGCCATCGGGCTCTCAGGTGAGGACGGTCCCACGCTGCTGGTGCGGCCTCACGGAAACGGCGCGCTCGGATTCGTCGGGGACGTCGAGCAGGTGAACAACGAACCCATCGAGTCAGTGCTGGACCAGGGTCGCATCCCCGTGGTCGCGTCGATCGGTCTCGGGTACGACGGTCACGCGTACAACGTCAACGCGGACTCGGTTGCCGCTGAGCTTGCCGTCGCGCTGCACGCCACCAAGCTCATCCTGCTCACCGACGTGGAGGGTGTTCGCGACCGGGACGGCGCATTGATAAGCGAGATCGAGCCGGCACGGGCGCACGCGTTGGTCGCTGAGAAGGTCATCGGCGGCGGGATGATCCCCAAGGTTGCGGCCGCGATGCGTGCCGCCGAGCACGGTACTGCCGCGCACATCATCGACGGCCGTGTGCCGCACTCGCTGTTGCTCGAGCTGCTGACCGAGCACGGCGTGGGAACGATGTGCACCCCGGTCGGGCAATGACCGCGCTTGAGCAGGCCGCCGAAAGGGAGCAGCGGCTGCTGATGCGCACCTATGCCCGGCAGCCGCTGACCGTCGAGAGCGGCAGAGGTGTATGGGTGCGCGACGCGAGCGGCCAGGAGCTGATCGACCTCGTCGGCGGGCTCGCGGTCAACGTGCTGGGCCACGCCCATCCCGCCGTGCACCGTGCGCTGGCAGAGCAGTCGCAACGGCTGGTGCACACCAGCAACCTGTACTACACGTCAGAACAGCTGGACCTCGCAGAGCTCCTCATCGGCACAGCCTTCCCGTCACGCGTGTTCCTCTGTAACAGCGGCGCCGAGGCGAACGAGACCGCGATCAAGATCGCCCGCAAGTGGGGCCGCGTGCACAAGCAGGGCGCGACCAGCATCGTCTGTGCCGACAACGCCTTTCACGGACGCACCACCGGTGCGCTCGCTGCCACCGGTACCGAGCGGTACCGCGAACCGTTCGAGCCGCTCGCGAGAGGATTCATCCGTGTTCCCTTCAACGACCTCGATGCGATAGCCAGCGCTGTCGACGGCGCCACCTGCGCTGTGATGCTGGAACCGATCCAGGGTGAATCCGGCGTGCACCCACTCGACAGAGGATTCCTCGGTGCTCTGCGCCATCTCTGTGACGAACGCGAGGTGCTGCTCATCCTCGACGAGGTGCAAACGGGAATGGGCCGCACCGGAGCGTGGTGGGCGCATCAGCACGACGGCGTCGCGCCGGACGTGATGACGATCGCCAAGGGACTCGCCGGGGGTGTTCCCATCGGTGCCGTGCTCGCCGCGCCGCGTGCTGACGTGCTGGAGCCCGGCGACCATGGGTCCACCTTCGGCGGCGGACCGCTCGCCAGCGCGGTGGCTTCTGCGGTGATCCGCACGATCGAAGAAGAGCACCTTGTCGAACGTGCGGCCGCGGCGGGCGACCACATCGCCGAGTCGGTGCAGGACATGGCGTCGCAGGGGGCGCCAGTCGACGAGGTGCGCGGCCGCGGGCTGATGCTCGGCATCGGTCTCCGGCTGCCCGTGGCGCGTGAAGTCGCAGCAGCCGCGTTGGAGCACGGCGTCATCGTGAATGCCGTCGGCGACAGGACCGTGCGGCTGCTGCCGCCACTCATCATCACGCACGACGAGGTTGATGAGGCGATGCGCCGCCTGGGCAACGCGTTTGCGAGTGTCGCGTCGTGAGCGCGCTGCGTTCGATGCAACCAGCAACCAAAGCGGAGCGGCAGCGCGCCATTCTCGACCTGGTGCGTGGCGGCGCCATCCGGACGCAGGACGACCTGGTGGCCGGGCTTCGCCGCCGGCGCATGGACGTCACGCAGGCGACCGTGTCTCGCGACATCCGCGAGCTGGGATTGCTCCGAGTGCACGGCGACGACGGTGCTCGGTACCGCATCCCGCTGGCGGAGATCGACACCGCCGGGTCCGAGCGCCGCTTGAAAGCAGCGCTGCACGAGTACGCGACCGCGCTTGAGTTCATCGACCTGCTCGGCGTGGTGCACACGACTCCTGGCGGCGCGCAGCTGGTGGCCGCAGCCATCGACGGCGCGCGTTTCGACGAGGTGGCAGGGACTGTCGCCGGCGACGACACCGTGCTGGTGGTGACCCGGTCGCGTCCCGCAGGGCAGCGCTTGGTGCTTCGTCTTCGCGGCATGATCGGAGACTCGTTGTGAGCCGTCCACGCTGCGTGCTCGCGTACAGCGGCGGGCTCGACACGTCGGTCGCGATTCGCTGGCTGCAGGAGCAGCTCGGCTATGACGTGGTCACGCTTACCGCCGACCTCGGTGAGACGCCGGACATGGAATCGGTGACGTCGCGCGCCCTGGCCACAGGCGCTCGCAGCGCCCACGTGGTCAACGCACGCCGTGTGTTCGTCGACCATTTCTGTTTTCCGACTCTCGCCGCAGGCGCGCTGTATCAGAACGTGTATCCGCTGGCCACTGCCCTTGCACGACCGCTCATCGCCAAGCTGCTGGTCGACGTGGCACGCGAAGAGGGCGCGGTCGCCGTGGCGCACGGCTGCACCGGCAAGGGCAACGACCAGGTCCGCTTCGACGTCGCGGTCGGCGCGCTGGCGCCAGAGCTGCAGGTCGTTGCGCCGGTCCGTGACTGGGACATGGGACGCCCGCAGGAGATCGAATACGCACGGCAGCACGGCGTTGAGGTACCGGTGACGACGGAGTCGCCGTATTCAGTCGATGCCAACCTCTGGGGACGCAGCGTTGAGTGCGGCGTGCTGGAGGATCCCTGGGCGGCGCCGCCCCCCGACGTGTACGCCTGGACGGCCGCCGCTGCCGAGGCGCCCGGTCCTGTCGATGTCGAGATCACATTCGAGCACGGCGTGCCGGTTGCTCTTCGTGGTGAAGCGCTCGAGCCCGACGCGCTGGTGACGGAGCTCAACGCACTCGCAGGCGCCCACGGCGTCGGCCGCATCGACCACGTCGAAGACCGCCTGGTGGGCATCAAGTCGCGAGAGGTGTACGAAGCGCCGGCTGCGACGGTGCTGCACGCAGCGCACGCGGCGCTCGAGTCGCTGACGCTTACTCGCGACGTGCTGCGCTTCAAGCAACGAGTTGCCGGCGAATGGGCCCACCTGGTGTACGACGGCCTGTGGTTCGGCGCGCTGCGCACGGCGCTGCACGAGTTCGTGAACGCGACACAGGAGGTGGTGAGCGGCGACGTGCGCATCCGCTTGAACCGGGGGACCGCGACGATTTCGGGTCGGAGAGCCCCGCAGTCGCTGTACCAGCCGCAGCTGGCCACGTACGACCGCGTCAGCGACATGTTCGACCACAGCGCCGCGCGTGGCTTCATCGAGCTCTTCGGCCTGCCCCTGCGGACCCAGACGCGCGTGCAGGGTGCGCTGCACGACGCAGTGCCGTTGCAGGTGCCGAAGGTGGTGCGGCGTCGTGACGCCTCCTGACGAGGACACCAAGCGCCGCACGCTGTGGGAGGGGCGCCTCGCGTCGCCCATGTCGGAGCGCGTGCGCTCGTACACGAGCAGCCTCGACGTCGACCTGCGCCTGCTTCCGGACGACATCGAGGCATCGCTGGCGCACGCGGCGATGCTGCACGACGTGGGGTTGCTCGACGGCGATGCGTCGCAAGCCATTGCGTCGGGTCTGCAGCGCATCCTGGCGGAGTGCGACGCCGGAGCCTTCGCTGTTTCACCCGACGACGAGGACGTGCACAGCGCGGTGGAGCGCCGCCTGCACGAACTCGTCGGTGAGCCGGCGTTGCGTCTGCATACAGGCCGCAGCCGTAACGACCAGGTGGCCACCGACATCCGTCTCTACACGCGGCGGACCGTCGCAGCGCTGCTCGACGGCATCGACTCACTGCTGAGCACGCTGCAACGCGTCGCTGAGCAGCACGAGCACACAGCCATGCCGGGATACACCCACCTGCAGCGAGCCCAGCCGGTGACGCTGTCGCGCCATCTGCTGGCATATGCAGCCATGCTGCAACGAGACGCCGCGCGATTCGGCGACGCGCTGCGTCGCGCCGACGAGCTGCCGCTCGGCGCCGGGGCGCTGGCGGGATCGACGCTGCCGCTGGACCCGGCGAATGTGGCGCGCCGGCTGGGCTTCTCGCGTGTTGCGGCGAACAGCATGGACGCTGTCAGCGACCGCGACGTCGTCGCCGAGGTCGTCTTCGCCTGCGCGCTGCTGATGGTGCACTGCTCGCGGATGTGCGAGGACTTCGTGCTGTGGTGCAGTGCCGAGTTCGGCTTCATGTCACCGGGCGATGCGCAGGCCACCGGCTCGTCGCTCATGCCGCAGAAGAAGAACCCTGACGTTGCCGAGCTGGGCAGGGGACGCGCAGCTCGGGTCATCGCTGACTGCGTCACGGCGCTCACCATGCTCAAGGGCCTGCCGCTGACGTACGACCGCGACCTGCAGGAGGACAAGCGGGCGCTCTTCGACGCTCTCGACGTCAGCGCCGACACCGTCGGCGTTCTCGCGGAGTTCATCGACACGGCGCGCTTCAACGCCGGCCGCATGCGAGCCGCTGCATCTGATCCGCTGCTGCTTGCCACCGACGTGGCTGAGCACCTGGTGCGCGGCGGAGTTCCGTTCCGCGAGGCGCACCGCATCGTCGCTGAGATGGTGCGGCGCGTCGAAGCTGAGCAGCGTTCGCTGACCGATGTCAGCGAGGCGGAGTGGGAAGCCGTCGCGCCTGGCGCAGCCTCAGGAATCACCGGCCTGTTCGACCTCGACGCCGCGCTGCGACGCCGCGGCATGTGAGCGTGCCTATGCTGGCTGCGTGAGCCAGCGGCCGGTCCTCGTCGTCGGCGACGTGCAGGGTGATGTCGCCCGTCTGCACGATGCGCTGGCTGCATATCCCGAGGACGAGGTCGATACCGTGTTCCTGGGCGACTTCTTCCAGGGCGGCGAGCCCGGCGCCGGCGGTGGCGCCGCCGCGGCGCAGGTGGCTCGGTCGAGACGCAATGCACGCTCGGTGCTGGGCAACCACGACCTCTTTCTGCTGGCCATCCTCGAACGTTCGCGCGGCGGCGACGAGGTATCGCGCTGGACCTCGCGGAGCGGCGGCGCCATCGAGGACGTGTGGCTCAGCCGCCGCGGCGACTGGGCCGATCTTCGCGCCGTCGAGACGGATCCAGGCCTGGAGGCGTGGCTGCGGGGCCTGCCGCTGCTGCTCATGCTCGAGGACGGCACGCTCGTGCAGCACACCGACGACGACCGCTACGCGGACATTGGAGCAACTGTCGACGACGTCAACGCGCAGTGCGCTGCATGGTTGACGCAGCCTGCCGGCGTGCTCAACGCGCTGCGGCTCACCATCGGACGCCACGCATTCGACGACGAGCACCGCCTCGAACGGTACCTGCGCCACTTCGGCGCCCGGCGCGTGGTGCACGGCCACACGCCGCATTGGGACGAGGCGCCGCGCTCGCAGCACGCCGGCCGTGTCATCGGCTTCGACGGCCGTTTCTCCCGGTACTGGTCACCGGAACCTGGCGATTGGGGACCCGTCGGAGCGACCGTGGCCATCCTGCCTCCTGCCCACGACCTCAGGTGAGGTGGCGCATCCCCTCCTCGATGGCGAAACGGGTCTCACAGGCCGGGCACTGCAGCATCACTGCCCCAGCGTCATCATCCGGCGGCAGCATCTCGAGGCCGCAGCCGGGACATTCCAGCACCAGCGGCTCGACAGGCTCGGGGTCGTGCAGCTCCTGCGCCACGGCGGCGACGTCGACAGCGACCGACCGGCAGGTGAGACAGACGTAGGTCGCCGCCACGGCGTCGTGGTCCAGGTAACGGCCGGAACGGTCGACGATGAGTGGTGCGTTGAGCGCCTCGAAGCGTCCCTCAGTGCAGCCGTGGGGACAGCGCAGGTCGAGCAGCGTCAGAGCAGGCTCTGCAAGCGCGCCACCGGTGGTTCCTGCCCGGCGGTCACATACGCAGTCACCACCAGGGACAGCAGCAGGACCTTGAGGGCGTGGTACACGGCGCGCGACGACTGCTGCATCACCAGGCCTGACAGCGCGATGCCGTCGATCGCGCCGGCGATGGCCACCGCCAGCTCGTGCGGCGGCACCACGGCATACGCGGGCAGCTGCCCCAGGACACGGCGCACCTCGTGCTCGATGTCGTCGATGAAGCGGGCCCACATCTCGGCGCAGCGGTCCCGGATGGCCGGGCTGCTCAGCCCGAGGTTGTAGAGGTCGAAGAGCAGTCGGAAGAACTCGGGGCGCTCGGAGCAGCGAACTGCCGCGTGGTCCAGCGCCGCGACGATGCGCTCCAGGGGGTCGTCGATGTCGGCGATCGCCTGCTGCCAGTCGCGCGACATCTCGCGCTCCAGCGAGCTCACCACCTCGCACAGCAGCTCCTGCTTGGACTCGAAGTAGTAGTGGAGCAGTCCCGGCGCCACGCCGGCCTCCCGCGCCACGTCCTTCAACGAGGTCTCGGCGAACCCCTGCCGCCCCAGCACCGCCGCCGCGGCCGCCACGATCTGCCCGCGGCGCGTCTGCTCTTCGGCCGGCTCGATTCGTGATGCCGCGGCGCTCGCCGCCGGGGTCCGTATCACGTCCGGATCATGCCCGATGCGGACGCTTGGTGGCGAGGTCTTGCAAGCGTGCCACCACTTCGCGCAGCAGGTTGCGGCTCAGCGTCGGGTGGTGAAGGATGAGCTCTTCCAGCCCGTGGTTGGGAAGCACCAGGCAGCGCAGCGGCGTCTCTGCGGACACCGTCGCGAAGCGCAGGCCGTTGCCGAGCACGCCGAGCTCGCCGAAGAAGTCGCCGGCGCGCAGGGTGGCGACCCAGCGCCGGTCGAGGCTGACTTCAGCGATGCCCGAGGTGATGATGAAGAAGTCGGCACCGCGCATCCCCTCGAGCGTGATGCGGTGCCCGGCGTTGAAGCTCTCCTCGTCGAAGCGGCCGGCCACCTCGCGGACCTCGCGCCGGTCCATGCCGGCGAACAGCGGCGCTGCGCAGAGCGTGTCGAGCACGGCCTCGTCGAGCCTGGCGCGCTCGGTGGGGCCCTCCGGCTCAAGGATTCTCATTCCCTGCCTCCTGTTTTGGTCGCGCGACCAATTACAGGCTACACACTAGTTGGTCGGTCAGCCAAATAGCAAGTGGCGAGGCCGTTTCAGAGTGGAGGGTGGAAGGAGAGGCCGACCGCGCCGGGGCCTCCATGGACACCGATCACCGGGCCGACTTCCACCGGGCGCACCTCGGCCTTGGGCGCAGCGGCGGTGGCCCGGCGGACCAGGTCCGCGGTGAGGTCCGGCCGCCCAGCCTGGCCGACGGTGATGACGCCTCCGCCCCAGCCGGCGACGGCCTCGCCGGCGGTGGCGAAGATGCGGTCCAGCGCCCTGTTGAAGGTGCGGACGCGGTCGACGGGCTCGATCACGCCGTCCTTCACCTCGAGGATCGGCTTGATGTCGAGCATCGAGCCCACCAGGGCTCGTGCGGCGCCGATCCTGCCGCCGCGGCGCAGGTACTCGAGGGTCTCGACGGTGAAGAGCAGGCGCTGCGAGGCCATCACCGCGCGCACGGCCTTCAGCACCGCATCGGCCGAGCCGGTAGCCTCGGCCGCCGCGACCGCCGCGTGAACCACTGCGCTGTGTCCCACCGCTGCTGTCCGGGTG
>JAFAJR010000210.1 GCA_019236085.1 Candidatus Dormiibacterota bacterium | reverse complement strand
CTGGTGCCGATCAGCGACTCCGCAGACGCGCTGCTGGTGGCGGACGACCCGCAAGAAGGAATCGTCGGCTTCATCCAGGCGCAGGCGCCTTCAGGGCGCGTCAAGTCGTGGCAGATCCTCAACTTCTGCACCGCACAGAGCGCTTCGGGGCATTTCGCGCGTGAACAGTTGCTGGCAGCGCTGTGCTCCCATGGCTTGGAACACGGCGTGCACCGCTTCCACGTCCGCCTGCCACTCGATCATCCGCTGGTGCCCGTGTTCCTGGGTCAGGGGTTCGTGCAGTTCGCCACCGAGCAGATCCTCTACCGCGACCAACCCACCGCGGACAGCGACGCCACCGTGGTGCACACGCCATTCCTCCGCCCGGCGCGGCGCGACGACATTGCCGCCATCTATCTCCTCTACCTTCGAACCACACCGTCGCAGGTGGCGGACTTCGAGGGCCCGTCGCTCAACACCTGGCAGTCCTCATATGCCCAGGGCACCATCGCGCGCATGGGACGCGACGACGTGCGCCACTTCGTCGTCGAGCGACCCGGAGTGGTTGCGTGGGCAGCCATTCGCCCGGCGTCGTCCACTCGACCGGAGCAGCTCAGCCTGATGTGCGAGGCGCATGACGCGGCACTGCGCGAGTCCTTCATCGATGCGGTGCTTGCAGAGCTGAAGCCTGGACCCGCGTCATGCGTGCTGCGCCACTACGACTCGGAGCTGATACGCAGCCTGCAGCAGCGCGGCTTCGCGGTGTACGGCACGCAACTCCTGCTGGTGTGCGAGCTGCGCGCCAAGGTGAAGGTGGCGAGCCCGGCCCGGCGCCGCAAGCGCCTGCTGGCCACCGCCGGCATCGCGCGGTCGGTGCCGCGCAGCGAGCCGGGTGGATACGTCGTGCTGCGCTCGTCCGGCGAGGGTCAGCCGCCGGCATGATGCCCTATGGTGCGTCGTGGGAGGAGGAGCTGAGACTGCTCATCCACGCCCTGCCGCCGCGCATCGCCGCAGCGGTGGAGCGCATCTCAGCGGGACGGAGCGACCTGCTCGAAGTGGTGCTCGACCTTGGCCGCGAACCTGAAGCGCGCTTCACGGATGGCGAGGCGCTGCTCGACCCGGCACACGTCACGCACGCGGACCTGGAGTACGTGACACAGCACGTCGGCGACTTCGGCGATGACAACCGCGCCGGCATCGAACGCACCCTGCACCGCATCAGTGCGATACGCAACCGCGCCGGCGAGGTGGTGGGTCTCACCTGCAGGGTGGGACGTGCAGTGACTGGGACCATCGAGATCATCAAGGACATGGTGGTGAGCGGCCAGTCGATCCTGCTGCTCGGCCCTCCCGGCATCGGCAAGACCACCATGCTGCGCGAGTGCGCCCGGGTGCTGAGCGAGGACTGCGGCAAACGCGTTGTCATCGTCGACACCAGCAACGAGATAGCGGGTGACGGCGACATCCCGCATCCCGGCATCGGCAGAGCACGTCGCATGCAGGTGCGCACTCCTGCGCTGCAGCACGCCGTGATGATCGAAGCAGTTGAGAACCACATGCCGCAGTGCATCGTCATTGACGAGATCGGCACCGAGCTCGAGGCAGCGGCCGCGCGGACCATCGCCGAACGCGGTGTGCAATTGGTGGGCACGGCGCACGGATCCAACCTGGACAACCTGCTGGTCAATCCGACGCTCAACGACCTCCTGGGGGGAATCCACACGGTGACGCTGTCCGACGAGGAGGCGCGGCGGCGGGGCACGCAGAAGTCGGTGCTGGAGCGCAAGGCACCGCCCACATTCGATGTGCTCATCGAGATCCAGGAGCGGGACCGCGTGGTGGTGCATCTCTCCGTTGCGGAGACGGTGGATGAAGCGCTGCGCGGCAGGGTGCGTCCACCGCAGCTGCGCATCCGGGGCGAGTCCGGTCAGATCGTGACCCGCATCGACACCAGCGCCGCGACACAACGCCCGTCGCCATTCGAATCCGCGCCGTTCGCCCCGGCTGGACGGCAGTCGCGTCGCTTCCGCGACCGGCGCCGCTATGAAGGCGAACGGTCGCACGTCTCCAGCGGGCCGTGGGACGCGCCACCGTCTCGAAGCGGACCGCTGTCGATCTTTCCCTACGGGGTATCGCGCAGCTACCTGGAACAATCGGTGCGCGAACTTCGCGTGCCGGCACGCATCCAGCACCATGTCGACGACGCCGACGTCGTCTTCACGCTGAAGAATTACTACCGGCGCCGCGACTCGCCGGTCCGGGCTGCGGAGTCGTC
>JAFAJR010000143.1 GCA_019236085.1 Candidatus Dormiibacterota bacterium | reverse complement strand
GAGCCGTCGCCGGCAGAGGTGGATACAGATGAGTGACGCGGTGATCGCGGCCCGGCCCAGGCGCAAGGTGCGCGACGGCCTGGTGATCAGCGACAAGATGGAGAAGACGGTCGTCGTGGTGGTGCAGGAGCTGAAGCCGCACCCGCTGTACAAGAAGGTTGTGCGGGCCACGCGCCGCTTCAAGGTGCACGACGAGGAGAACGTGTGCCACGTGGGCGACCGCGTGCGCATCGTGGAGACGAGGCCGCTCTCGAAAGAGAAGCGCTGGCGCGTGGCCGAAGTCATCGAGAAGGCGAAGTGACGTGATCCAGCAGGAGACGGTGCTGAAAGTGGCCGACAACAGCGGTGCGCGGGAGCTGCTCTGCATTCGCGTGCTCGGCGGCAGCTATCGCAAGTACGCCTCGGTCGGCGACGTCATCGTGGGCACCGTGAAGGTGGCGCAGCCCAACGCACAGGTGAAGAAGGGTGATGTGGTCCGCGCCGTGGTGGTGCGCACCAGCAAGGAGTTCCGTCGTCCCGACGGGAGCAACATTCGCTTCGACGAGAACGCCGCGGTGCTCCTCAACCCGCAGAACAACCCCCGGGGTACGCGTATCTTCGGCCCGGTGGCCCGCGAGCTGCGTGAGCGCAACTTCATGAAGATCGTGAGCCTGGCTCCTGAGGTGCTCTGAGGCGATGACCCAGAAGAGCGAACGCCGCCGCCGCATGACGCTGCAGCACGAGGGTTGGGCGCGCGGTGCGACACGCCCGTTGGACATCCGCAAGGGTGACACCGTCGAGGTGATCGGTGGCAAGGACAGGGGCAAGCGGGGTGTCGTCGAACGCGTGCTCACCGACCAGCAGCGCATCGCCGTGCGTGGAGTCAACCTGCTGAAGCGGCACACCCGATCGGGTGTCGCAGGCAACATCCAGGGTGGCATCGTGGACTTCGACGGTCCGGTGGCGTACAGCAACGTCATGCTCGTCTGTAATCGCTGCGACAAGCGGACGCGCATCGCGCACACCGTCACCGAGGAAGGTCAGCGTGTGATCGTCTGCAAGAAGTGTGGCGAGCGCTACGAGAGGGTAACCGTCTGATGGCCACAGCAGTGCAGGAAGCACCCCGGCTTCGCCGGCGCTACCAGGAGGAGATCGTGCCCTCGCTGGTGAAGGAGTTCCGCTATCGCAACGCCATGCAGGTCCCGGGCGTGGCGAAAGTTGTTGTCAACATCGGCCTCGGCGAGGCGATCCAGAACGCGCGAGCGATCGACGCGGCTGTTGCAGACCTGCGCACCATCACCGGCCAGGCGCCGGTGGTGATCAGGGCGCGGAGGTCGGTGGCGGCGTTCAAGCTGCGCGAGGGCATGCCGATCGGCGCCAAGGTCACGCTGCGCGGAAACCGCATGTACGAGTTCCTCGACAAGCTGATCAACGTCGCGCTGCCGCGCATCCGCGACTTTCGCGGCATCGATCCCAAGGCGTTCGACGGCCACGGCAACTACACACTCGGCCTGCGCGAACAGCTCGTGTTCCCGGAGATCGACTACGACAAGATCGACAAGCTGCGCGGCCTCGAGGTGTGCATCGTGACCACGGCGAAGACCGACGCCGAAGGCCAGGCTTTGCTCACCGGAATGGGCATGCCCTTCAGGAAGAACTGACATGGCAAAGAAGTCGCTCATCGCCAAATCGCAGCGGGCCCCGCGGTTCGCCACCCAGGAGCACCATCGTTGCGGTGTCTGCGGCAGGCCGCGTGCCTACATGCGCAAGTTCGGAATGTGTCGCATCTGTTTCCGCCGTCTGGCCAGCGTCGGCCAGGTGCCCGGCGTCAAGAAGAGTTCGTGGTGAACCATGATCAGTGACACGATCGCGGACATGCTGACCCGCATCCGCAACGCCAACCTGGCGCACCATCGCACAGTCGAGGTGCCCGCCTCCAAGATGAAGACGGAGATCGCCCGCGTCCTGCAGGAGGAGGGCTTCATCGCGTCGTTCGAGCTCAGCGGCGAAGCCCCGCAGACGCTCCTGGTGATCACCCTCAAGCCGTCGAGCAGCAAGGGCCGCGCGCTGAGCGGGCTGCGCCGCATCAGCCGCCCAGGCCTGCGTGTCTACGCGCGCAAGACCGAGATCCCGCGTGTCCTCGGTGGTCTCGGCATTGCCATCATCTCCACCTCTCACGGCCTGATGACGGGCGGCGCCGCCCAGCGAGCGGGCCTCGGCGGCGAAGTCGTCGCCTACGTGTGGTGAGCCGATGTCGCGCATAGGACGTCTGCCGATCACCGTCCCCGCGGGAGTTGATGTCACCATCGACGCAAACAGGGTGACCGTCAGCGGCGCCCGGGGGACGCTGGAGCGGACGCTGCCGGCGGTCATCACGGTCCGCCGCGACGGCGACGTGATCAGCGTCGAGCGGCCCACCGACGCCACCCCGCATCGTGCCCTCCACGGGCTGACGCGCACCCTGGTGAACAACATGGTGCAGGGCGTCTCGGCGGGCTTCACCCGCGAGCTGGAGCTGGTGGGAGTCGGCTTCCGCGCCGCCAAGCAGGGCAATGACCTCGTGCTGACCCTGGGCTATTCCCATCCCATCCGCTATACGCCGCCCGAGGGCATCACAATCGAGGTGCCCACACCCACCGCCATCTCCGTGAGCGGCGCTGACAAGGAGGTGGTGGGCCAGGTGGCCGCCAAGATCCGGTCGTTCCGCAAGCCCGAGCCCTACAAGGGCAAGGGCGTGCTGTACCGGGGCGAGCGGCTGCGTCGCAAAGCGGGCAAGTCCGGCAAGGCCGGCAAGGCCCGCTGATCCAGGAGAGTCTTAAAAAGGTATGCACACCAGACCCGACCGGAACGCCGCCCGGCTGCGGCGCCACCGCAGAGTTCGCAAACACGTGGCGGGCACCGCGGAGCGTCCGCGCCTCGCCGTGCACCGCAGCCTGCGCCACATCGGTGCCCAGATCGTCGACGACGGACCGGGCCACACCCTGGTCAGCGCCTCCACGGCCGAGCCGGCGCTGCGCGGCAAGACCGGGCTCAGCGTCGCCACCGCCGAGGCGGTGGGCCGCGCCGTGGCCGAGCGCGCCCGGGCTCACGGCATCGAGACAGTGGTCTTCGACCGCGGCGGCTACCTCTACCACGGCCGCGTGAAGGCGCTGGCCGAGGCGGCGCGCGCCGCCGGCCTGAGGTTCTGAGATGGCGATGCGAATGGACCGCCGCGATGACCGCGGCAGCGACCTCCAGGAGAAGATCGTCTCCCTGAACCGCGTGGCCAAGGTAGTGAAAGGTGGCCGTCGCTTCTCCTTCAGCGCGCTCGTCGTCGTCGGCGACGGCCAGGGCCGGGTCGGCGCCGGGCTGGGCAAGGCAGGCGAGGTCCCCGACGCCATCCGCAAGGGTGTGGAGGACGCCAAGAAGCACATGATCACCGTGCCCATGGTGGGCACCACCATCCCGCACGAGGTGCGCTACAAGCTCGGCGCCGCCAAGGTGCTGCTCAAGCCGGGAGTCCCCGGCACCGGCGTCATCAGCGGCAGCTCCATGCGAGCGGTGGTGGAGGCCGCGGGCATCCACGACATCCTCACCAAGAGCCTGGGCACCGACAATCCCATCAACGTGGTGCGGGCTACGGTCTCGGCCCTGGCCAGCCTGCGCACCCTGGAGGAGACCGCGAGACTGCGCGGCCGCTCCCCGGAGCAGATCGTGGGCAGCAAACGCCTGGCCGACAGGCTGCTCGGGCGCCAGCCAGCGGAGGCGGCGCCGCCGGAACCCGTGGGGGCTGCGACGTGAGCTCGATCCGCGTCACCTATCGCAAGAGCGCCATCGGCTACTCGTGGGACCAGAAAGCGACGCTGCGGGCCCTGGGCCTGAAGCGCCTGCAGCAGACGGTGGAGCATGAGGCCAGCCCCTCGATCGTGGGCATGGTCAAGAAGGTCCGCCACCTGGTGAGCGTCGACGGCCGGCCGGCCGACAGCCCGCAGGGCATGGCTGTTCTCGCAGCCCTCGATGCCGAGCCGGCGGAGGCGAGCGCATGAAGCTGCAGGACCTCACACCGGCCCCGAACAGCCGCCGGGGCCGCAAGCGCATCGGCCGGGGGATTGCCGCGGGGCAGGGCAAGACCAGCGGACGTGGCCAGAAGGGTCAGGGCTCGCGCTCCAGCGTGGGGCTGCCCGCCGGGTTCGAGGGCGGCCAGTTGCGCCTGAGCCAGCGGCTGCCCAAGCTGCGCGGCTTCCACAACAAGTGGAGGAAGGACTACGAGGCGGTTGACCTCGGCAAGCTGCGCCGCTTCGAGGCAGGTGCCACCGTGGACGCCGCCGCCCTGGCCGCCGCCGGGGTCATCGCCGGGCCGGCACTGAAGGTGAAGCTGCTGGCCGCGGGCGCGGTGAGCGTGCCGTTGACGGTTCGGGTGCACCGGATCTCGGCTGCTGCGCGCGCGGCTGTTGAAGCCGCAGGCGGCACGGTCGAGCTCCTCGAGACGGCGACCGCTGAGAAGAATTCGCCCGCGCCGGCTGATCAGGAGGACGGCGGCGCGTGAACCTGCTCGAGGCGCTTGCCCAGGCGTTTCGGATCCCCGAGCTGCGGCGCAAGCTCCTGTTCACGATCCTGCTGCTCCTGGTGTTCCGGGTGCTGGCAAGCATCACGCTGCCGGGCGCCAATGCGCAGGCGCTGAACAACCTCTTCGCCAACAACTCCCTGCTGGGCCTGCTCAACCTCTTCAGCGGCGGCGGTCTGGCGCGCTTCACCCTCGTGGCGGAAGGCCTCAACCCCTACATCAACGCCACGATCATCATGCAGCTGATGACCGTGGTGTCGGTCAGGCTGAAGGAGCTGAGCAAGGAGGGTGAGCAGGGGCGAAAGAAGATCACTCGCTACACGCGCTGGCTCACCGTGCCGCTGGCGGCGCTGCAGGGTTACGGCTACGTCGCGCTGTTCACCTCGGCCGGTGTGTTCAGCGCCAACGGCCAGACAGCGACACCGCCGAACACGGCGACTGAGCTCAGCATCATCCTCATCCTCACCGTCGGCACCGTCATCGCGATGTGGCTCGGCGAGCTCATCACCGAGTACGGCGTGGGCAACGGGGTCTCGCTGATCATCTTCGCGGGCATCATCGGCCGCCTGCCCAGCTCGCTCGTGTCCTACGGCGGCACCGGGGGCAGCACCCACATCATCCAGATCGGCGTGATGGCACTCATCGCCATCGCCGTCACCGCGGGCATCATCGAGGTGCAGCAGGCGCAGCGCAAGGTGCCGGTCGAGTCGGCACAGCGCGTGCTCAACCCGCGGACCGGGATGGCCGCACAGCGAAGACGAAACTTCCTGCCGTTACGCGTCAACGCAGCGGGCGTCATACCCATCATCTTCGCCATCTCGATCATGACCTTCCCGACGATTTTTGCCAATCTCTTCCAAAACTCGAGTGGCTTCCTGCAAAGTGCCTCGACCTGGATCCAGCAGAACTGGCAGCCCACCGGGCCGTCGATCCCGCTGAACATCGTATACAACGGCATCTACTTCCTCTTGGTGCTCGGTTTCACGTACTTCTACACGGCCGTGGTCTTCGATCCCAACGACGTGGCCGACAACTTGAAGAAGCAGTCGACGTTCATCCCCGGCATTCGCCCGGGACGCAACACCGCGCTGTACCTGGGACGGGTCATGGGTCGCATCACACTGGCCGGTGCGCTGTTCCTCGCCGTCATCACGGTGATCCTGCCGCTGATCACCGCGGCGATCACGCGCGTGTCGCCGACCAGCCTGTATCTCGGCGGCACCGCGATCCTCATCGTGGTCGGCGTCGCGCTGGACACCATGAAACAGATCGAGACGCAGCTGCTCATGCGCCAGTACCAGGGCTTCATCAAATGATAGTCGTGCTCTTCGGGCCGCCCGGCAGCGGCAAGGGAACGCAGGCGCAGCGGGTGGCCGCGCGGCTGGAGATCCCGCACGTGGCGACCGGCGACATGCTGCGCGCCGAGGTGGCGCGGGGCAGCGAGCTGGGCCGCGAGGCGGCGCCCATCATGGCCAGCGGCGCGCTGATCCCGGACGACCTGGTGGTGCGCATCATCGATGCCCGCCTGTCCCAGCCCGACGCCCGCCACGGCGCGCTGCTGGACGGCTTTCCCCGGACCCTGGCCCAGGCCGCGGCGTTGGACGCCATGCTGGCCGGCCGGCAGGGCCGGGTGGATGTCGTGCTGCAGCTCGACGTGCCTGAGGCGGAGCTCTGGGAGCGGATGCGCAACCGAGCGCACCAGGAGGGCCGCGCCGATGACACTGAGATCGCATTCCGCCAACGGCTCGACGTCTTTCGGGGCGAGACAGCGCCGGTGCTTGAGCACTACCGTGCCGCCGGCACAAGGATCGTGGCGGTGAACGGCGTCGGCGCCGTCGACATGGTGACCGACCGCATCGAGCAGGCACTGCAGACCGGGGCGGCCGCGTGAGCCCGATGCGCGTTGAGCATTTCCGTCGCAAGACACCGGAGGAGATCGACCTGATGCGGGCTGCCGGCGCCGTCCTGGGCGCCTGCCTTGCACACCTGGCGTCGATCACCCGGCCCGGCCTCACCGCGCTCGACCTGGACCGCGAAGCCGAGACCTTCATCCGCGACCACCGCTGTGTACCCGGCTTCCTCGGCTATGACGGGTTTCCCAACTCGCTGTGCGTATCCGTGAACGAGGAGGTCGTCCACGGCATCCCCCGGGCCAGCCGGGTGCTGCGCGACGGCGACCTCGTGGCGCTTGATTGCGGGCTCATCCTCGACGGCTGGTGGGCCGACAGCGGCCTGTCGGTGGCGTGCGGGCAAGCGAGCCCGGACGTCGCCCGACTGATCGATGTCACCCGGGAAGCGCTGGAGCGGGGCATCGCCGCAGCGCGTCCCGGCAACCACATCGGCGACATCGGCCACGCCGTCCAGGCGTACGCCGAAGCCCAGGGGTACTCCCTGGTGCGCGAGTACGTCGGCCACGGGATCGGGCGCAACATGCACGAGCCTCCCCAGGTGCCCAACTACGGGCAGCCCGGCAGCGGCAACCTTCTCAAGCCCGGCTACGTGCTGGCCATCGAGCCCATGGTCAACGCCGGCCGCGCCCAGGTGCGCGTCCTCGACGACGAGTGGACCGTGGTCACCGTCGACGGCAGGCTGTCGTGCTATTTCGAGCACACCGTCGCCATCACCGAGGACGGCCCCGAAGTCCTGCCCATGCGCCCCGCCCACGCCACCGCGACGGCCCCCGTCTAGGCCTGGCTGGCGGGCACCCCCCAGCTACCCAGGTCGAACCAGTCGAGGATGCT
>JAFAJR010000057.1 GCA_019236085.1 Candidatus Dormiibacterota bacterium | reverse complement strand
GCGGACATCGTGGAGCAGGCCGACTCCAGCAAGGACACGGGTGTCGGCTACGTTGAGGACATGTCCGACAGCAACGGCCACGTGCAGCTGTGGAGCAACACCTCTTCGGACGCCGCGCGCTGGCCGGTCGGCTGGCAGGGTCAGTCGGTGATCGATGCTGTCGGCTTCTTCAGCTCCGGTGGCTGCTACGGCGGCCCACCGTGCCCCACCAACACCAACTCGTACCACGTGGTGTCGAGCAGCAACGGAAGCCGCACCGCGACCGTGTGCGAGACACCTACCACGCAGTCACAGGGCTCGAACGACTATTACAACCTCATGGGCAATCCGGTGACGGCCGGGACTGCGTGCATGGAGAACGACCAGCAGCAGACCAGCAGCTTCCCCAACTACACCTACAACTGGACCACCACACTCGAAGCGGTCGCGTGGAACGGCGCCGAGCACGACTTCGCCAGCGCCTCGTCGACGACCACCGGCGATCCGCTGCCGCTGGGGAATTGCTACCTGTCGCCGGACGGCAGCCGAGCCATCTGCGAACAGCAGACGAGCAACGCGCTGGTCGTGGTCACCTCGTCCGGCTCGCAGAACAACCTCGGCCGGCGCTACAACCCGTTGGGGTGGATCGATTCCACGCACCTACTGGTTGAGGTCGATTCAGGCCACCTGGCGGTGCTCGATCCTGATTCGGCGAGCGTGACCACCATCGCGATGACCGGCGCCGACCAGATGACGATGCCGGCGACGCTCCCCGCGCAACTCTAGCCGGCGGGCTGCTTCGGCACCATCACCTTGCGGCGGAAGATGCAGACACGCTCACCGCGCTGGTTGAATGCGCGCGTCTCGACGGTGACCACACCGCGGTCCGGCTTGCTCGACGATTCGCGCTTGTCGAGAACAGTGGTCTCGGCATAGATGGTGTCGCCGTGGAACGTGGGGTTCTCGTGTTTGAGCGACTCCACCTCCAGGTTGGCGATGGCCTTGCCGCTCACGTCGGCGACGCTCATGCCCAGCGCCAGGCTGTACACCAGGTTGCCGACCACGACGTTGCGCTTGAACTGGGTCTGAGTCTCGGCGTAGTTGGCGTCGATGTGCAGCGGGTGGTGGTTCATCGTGATGAGGCAGAACAGGTGGTCGTCGTACTCGGTGATGGTCTTGCCTGGCCAGTGTTTGTACGTCGCCCCCACCTCGAATTCCTCGAAGTAGCGCCCGAACTGCATCGATCAGGACGCCGCGGTTCTGACGGCGGTCGCCGGCAGCGCGGCGAGCACCGACTCCACCGTCGGATGGTCGCCGGCGCTGCGGCTCAGGTGGGTGAACGCGATGTGGTTGTCGGGGAGCACCACCATGACTCCGCCCTGCTGGAAGGGATGGCCCTTGACCCGGCTCTGCCGTGCTCCGCTGCGAAAGGCGCGCAGGCCGGCTCCCCAGGTACGCGGACCCAGGGTGCTCCAGATCCCGCTGCGAGCGCCGATGGTGTTGTACGTCCGCAGCGCCGGGTCGGTGAGCACTGTGACGTCAGGCGCTTCGGCTGCCTTGAAGGCGGCGAGGTGCTTCACGCCACCGTTGCCGATCAGCGCCAGCCGCGCTCCGGCCGCTTCGATGCGCGGGCGTGCCTTGCTGAACTCCCGAGCCTGCTCCACGCAGTACACGCAACCGAAATGCCGCATCCACACGATGACTGCGGGCCGGTCGCGCCACAGCGAGCCCAGCTCCACCGAACTGCCGTCGGCGTCGAGCACTGCCATCCGCCCCAGCGAGCGCGCATCCATTTCGCCGTCTACTGTAGGCGGGGTTGATGCTTTCGCGTCCTGCCGAACCGGAGAACGAACCGGGCAGAATCGTCCACGGCGATTCGCTGACGGTGTTGAGGTCGCTGCCTGCCGGATGCGCAGGACTGGTGTACGCGGACCCCCCGTTCAACACCGGTAAGCACCGCGCGGCGGCATCCACACGTGCGGTCCGCGACGACGCGGCAGCGGTGGGATTTGCCGGCAGGGGCTACGCCCGCACCACCGAACGTCGCCGTGGTTTCGACGACAGCTTCGACGATTACCTCGGCTGGCTCGCCCCGCGGCTCGAGGAAAGCCGCCGCATCCTCG
The DNA here is from genome assembly GCA_019236085.1 of Candidatus Dormiibacterota bacterium. Lineage (GTDB taxonomy): Bacteria > Chloroflexota > Dormibacteria > Aeolococcales > Aeolococcaceae > JAFAJR01. Next base: position 178 of record JAFAJR010000057.1, on the reverse strand, counting down.
CGGATCACGGCGCCCTGTACCTGCACGTCGATCCACGCGAGTCGCACTACTGCAAGGTGATGCTTGACAGCATCTTCGGCCGCGACTGCTTCCTCAACGAGGTCATCTGGGCGTACGACTTCGGGGCGCGCACCACCAGGCGCTGGCCGGCGAAGCACGATGTGCTGCTGGTGTACGT
>JAFAJR010000213.1 GCA_019236085.1 Candidatus Dormiibacterota bacterium | reverse complement strand
GTCGCGCAGCTGGCGCACGTAGTAGTCGACTCCCTCGGTGTCGTGCCGGGTCCACCCGAGCAGAATGTCGCTGACCGCTTGTGTGAGGCGCTGACGCTCGACGACCCGCTGCCCGTGGTGGGGGTAGCGGCTGGGGCCCAGGTGGTCTTCGAGCACCGACGGGCCAGCCTGTTTCACCTGGAGGAAGAGCGGATCGTCACCATCGCGCCCCTCGAGCAGCATGATGAAACAGCGAGTACCGACGCTACCGACGCCGACCATCTTGTACGCGACGTCGACAGGACGGAAGCGATCGAGTAGGACTCTGCGGTCGTCGCCAATCGTCCGCTTGTACGCCTCGTACGTCGCGCGCACCGCGTCCCGCACCGCTGCGGGATCACCGATCTCCCGGATATCGCGGAGGGGCAGCAGCACTGGCGGGTCGCTGCGGATCTGGAATCGGCCGTGATCCTCGACGGCCAGCGTGTTCAGCGCCTGCAGGCTGTCGCGGGCGCGCGCCCGTTGCTCGAACTCGGCAGCGCGTCGACGCGCCGGTCGCTGCGACCACTCCTTTGCCATGCGGAGCTTGTCCATGGACAGGTGCTCGTACCAGACGTCGAGGGTGCGCATCGCCGCCGCCTCCCCCGTCCCGCGTCGATATCCCGCCACCGCCTGCCGGGTGATCGAGTCACATACGGCACTGTCGAAGCGCCGCTGGCGACAGGCGATCATGAAGCTCGTGGCCAGGCGCTTCACGTCCCATTCCCATGGCCCGGGCAGCGTCTCATCGAAGTCGTTGATGTCGAAGACGAGCTGCCGTTCCGGCGACGCGTACACCCCGAAGTTGGCCAGATGGGCGTCGCCGCACGTCTGCACGATGAGACCTGACGATGGCGTCGCCGTGGCGAGGTCTGCCGCCATGATGCGTGCCGCCCCGCGGTAGAAGGCCAGCGGTGACGCCATCATGCGTCCGTGGCGGATGGGCACGAGCCATGGCACCCGTGTTCGGTTCTGCTCATCGAGCAGCACGACCGGATCGCGGCGTGAGGACGGTGGTGTCCACGGCGCGTGCTCCCTCCGCGGCAGTGCCTGGCGCGCCACCTTGCCACGCGCAACGCGATCGGCGACGGTGAGGTGCGCTTCGTCCGGGACCGTGGACACCTCGACGCTCGATCTGCGAACTGTGCTCAACAACCGCACGTTACCGGCCACCCACCCAGGAGCATTCCTCCTGGGTGGGCCGGCCACCCCTACGCTCAGGTGTGGCGCGGGTGCAGTAGTGCGCGCGCTCCCTTTGTCGCGGCGTGGACGGTGAACGAGCTCATCACCGCGATGAGGCCGTAGACGACGAGCCACACGCCGAACATCAGCGCGAGCACCAGCGTGGAGACGCCTGGAAAGAAGATGAGCACCCATCCGGCGATCACGCTGACGATTCCGCCAACGATGGTCCAGCCCCGGTGGGGCAGCCCTCGGTAGCTGCAGCCGATCATCGTCTCCAGCATTCCACCGAGGATCCAGAAGAAGCCGACCACGAGCGTGAGCGTCAGCAGGCTCAAGATGGGATGCGCCAACAGGTAAACGCCCGCGGCGACCGCCATCGCTGACAGCAAGGCGAAGAGCGCACGCAGCCAGCCGGTCTCACTGGGCACGCTGAACGCATTGACGAAGTGAAAGACGCCGCTGACGATCAGGTACATCCCGAACGCGACGGCGATGACGTACAGCGCCTGGCCCGTGAAGAAGAACATGCACAGCCCGGCGACGATGGCGATGAGCCCGAAAGCGAGCAGCCATGCCCACGCGCCGCCGATCCGCTTCAGAACATCCGTGAAGTCGTCTTGCAGCATGCTCATGACTAGGACTTCGGCGGTTGTGGTGGATTCGTCGGCACCAGTTGCGTGGCTGTCTGCACCAGGCTGACCGGTGTCATCCGCTCCACATCTGTCTTGGAGGCAATGAGAGAGATCTCTCCGAGTCCCGCGTCCACCGAGGACACCACCGTGATCGGCACAACGACGTCGTGGCTCGAGAAGGGCCGCTTGCCCAGCATCATCAGGCCGGTGGTGGCGTCGTACTCCAGCACCTTACCGAGATCGAAGCCATCGGACGTGAACACCGTGAAGTCGGTGCTGATGCGGTTGCGCAGATCGCTCAGCGGAGCCTGATCGACCACGACTGACCCCCCCTTGTAGCCGCTGTGCTGGGTGGTGACGCTCCACGCGCTCGACCCCTGGCCGCGCAGCTCAGTCGTCCGCGCCGGCGGACTGGTGTAGTCGCGCTGGAGCTGCTCCTTGGTGACGCTGAGAAAGAGCTCATGGGGATCGATGTGGGTGATCAGCTTGACCGGTACGTAGTACTGGCTGCCGAGGGACGCGATGGTGAGCCATCCAGTCGCACCATCGAAGAAGTCCACCTGGCCTACCTTGGTGCTGTTGCTGTCGAACACGTTCTGCGACACCGTGATCGTGTTCCGCACATCCACCGTGACCATGCCCGCAACATTCATGGCCTGCCACCTCCACGCGAGTGCTGTCCGCCCGTCAGCTCAGCGCACTCCCACCTGAGCCGCCGCAGTCAGGATTGATCGCGCGGCCTCACGGCACCAGGGGCGTTGGTTGCGAGTTTTCAGGGACCTTGGTCACGATCGCAACGTTCACTCTACTTGCATCAGACGAATGTCACGCAAGAACCTTCCGATGCCGCAGTGGCGGACCCTCAGGCGCCAGGCGTGACGTTGTAGGCAACGCTGTCATCGTTGAAGCGGCCCTCGATGTAGGGGAAGGGGCCATCGGGAAGGTGCCAGACGGCCATTCCGTGAGTGGGACGTGAGCGACCGTTCGCTCTTCGCCAACCCTCCACCGGCGTCGACCAGCGGGTTCGTCTGAGATCGCCGGACAGGGCGGCAAACCGATCCTCGGTACTGAAGTCGCGAGGCGCGCCGTGCGGATCAATGAAGACCCGCGCGCGCACAGTCCGGCCACGGTCATTGAACGCAATGTCGAAGGATTCGTCGTCCCCGGCAGACCATGTCGTCGCTGGAACTAGCAGCAGCGACGGCGCCAGCATGACGGCGTCGTTGACGTAAGTCGTCAGCTCACCGATGTCAAATTCATCACCTTGGCCATTCGCAACGGTCACCAGACCGAGGATCTTGCCGAGCATTCGCCCGTGGCCCTCGATGTAGGTGTCCCAGGCGTACATAGGCACCACCCCGGCGAACCGCAGGCGCATGTAGAAGAGCCGTGCTACCGCCGGGGCGAAGTTGTACTGCCAGCATTCC
>JAFAJR010000194.1 GCA_019236085.1 Candidatus Dormiibacterota bacterium | reverse complement strand
CGCAGGGCCGAGGTCGCGCACCAGGTAGCGCACAGCTGTCTTGAGGCCGCTGAAGGAGAAGCCGTGCTCCAACCGGGTCCGCGGCAGCGCGAACCGGGTGGGGTCCACACCGTCGGCGGCCCGCTGGATGGCCGGGCCGCCGGGGTAGGCGAGCCCGAGCAGCCGCGCCACCTTGTCGAAAGCCTCCCCGGCGGCGTCGTCGCGGGTGCCGCCGAGGTGCCGGGCCGTCCCGTGCATCACCAGCTCGACGCAGTCGGTGTGACCGCCGCTCACCACGAGTGCCAAAAACGGTGGTTCCAGCGCTGCGTCGGCCAGCCAGGCGCTGTAGACGTGCCCCGCAAGATGCGACGCGGCGCTGAGCGGCAGGCCCCGCGACACCGCGGCGCTCTGGGCGAACAGCGTGCCGACGAGGAGGCAACCGACCAGCCCAGGACCTCGGGTCACCGCGATGGCGTCGACGTCATCCCAGCCGCCGGGCAGCGGTTGCAGGGCCGCATACACCACCGACGCGATGTTCTCGAGGTGCATCCGGGCTGCCAGCTCGGGCACCACGCCGCCGTGCGCAGCATGAGCCGAGATCTGCGACGAGACAATCGAGGACAGCACCGTTCTGCCGTCCTCCAGGACCGAGGCCGCCGTCTCATCGCACGACGTCTCGATGGCGAGCAGCTTCAGGCGGCCGGGTACTCCTGCGGCGGGCCGCCACCAAGGCCGGCAGCGTCCACGCCAGTGAGGATGGTGGCGAACCGCTGCTTGAAGGCCGGCGCGTGGATGCTGTCGCTCCACATGATCACCGCGTCCTCACCGTTGTCGGTGTAGTAGCCTCGCCGCCTGCCGATCGCCTTGAAACCGAAGCGCTCGTAGAGCCGCATGGCGTGGAGGTTGGTGGCGCGGACCTCCAGCGTGATCCAGCGCGCGCCCATCTCGTAAGCCCGCTGGATGAGCGCGGCGAAGAGCACTGTGCCGAGTCCGCGGTGCTGGTCCGAGGCGCGCACACCGATCGTCGTGACATGCGCTTCTCTCGCCACCCGCCAGATGCCGGCGTAACCGAGGATCACGCCGTCGCGCCGCAGCACCAGATAGCAGGCCTGGCGGTTCTGGCTCAGCTCGCTGGCGTATGCGTTCTTTGGCCACGGCGACAGGAAGATCTCGCGTTCGATCTGCTGCACCGCCGCGATGTCATCGAAGCGCATACGTTCGACGGAGAGCCGCGGTACGACCTGCATGGTTCCGAGACCATCATAGCGGCGCCCCGGCGAGCCGGCCGCTACGTCACCAGCACGGCGCTGATGCCGTCCGGCGACAGCGACGGCGTTCCGAGCGCGACCGGCACCGCAGCCGCCAGCGACATGACGTGGTCCACCAGGGTGCAGGGTGGCGCCAGCACAGCGTCGACCGTCACCGCTGCAGCTCCCACAGGCAGCGCCGCGAGCGTCGTCCGGACCGCCGTCCCGCCGGACGGGCCGGCGGCATAGACCCATCCCCGTCCTGCGTCGCGCACCGCGAAATCAGCGGCTGACCCGGCGACGACGACGTCCAGCGAGCCGATCCCGTGGAGCGGAAGCGACCGTGCCACCGCCACGCCGACCGCGGCCGCAATGCCGGCACGAAGCCCGGTGTATGAGCCAGGGCCGCGCACCACGACGACTGCACTCACACCTGCATCGCAGAACCGTGCGATGGCCGGCGGCAGCACCGCAGCCACCGCCTGGCCTTCTCCCTCGGCTGATTCGAGCACCGCGCCATCCTCCGAAGCTTTGACGCAGACGATCCTTCGTCGCGATGCCGTGTCTATGGCCAGAACGCTCACGCATCACTCCAAGCGGCGGCGATGCGCTCCGGTATCGACTCGCCTGCCAGCTCCACCACCCGCGCTGCAGGGTCGCTGGTATCGACGGTGATCCACAGCGGCGCGAGGCGCTGGAGGTCGGCGAACTCGCCCCACTCGATAGCCACCGCGCCGTCATCCAGGAGCGTGGCGACGTCGAGAAGAGCGATGTCGGCGCCGGGTCCCAGGCGATAGAGGTCGATGTGGTGCAGCACCAGGCGGGTTCCGCGATAGACGTGGTGCAGCACGAAGGTGGGGCTCCGCACGGCTCCCTCACGGATCCCGGCGCCCAGCGCCATGCCGCGCACCAGCACCGTCTTGCCGGCACCGAGCACCCCCGTCAAACACAGGAGGTCGCCTGGGACCAGCGCACGGCCGATGCGCTCACCGAGTGCCAGCGTGTCGGTCTCGGCGGGACAGCTGCGGCGCAGCGACGACCTCACCCGAAATGCCGCGATGCCGCCGGCGGCGGGGGGATCTCGGAACCGCCGCGGCGGTCCAGGAGCCGAACGCCACTGCCGGTGGTGAGCGCGCCCACAACGGTCAGCGGCGCCAGATCGGATGGCCAGTTGCTGAGCAGCGGGCCGGCCGCGGCCTGGGGAACAGCCACCAGGAGCTCGAAATCCTCTCCGCCGCCGAGCGCGAGAGCGGGCCAGTCGGCGATTGCCTCGCGGATCCCCGGCTCTGTGGGGACGTGATCCAGCCAGAGCTCGACGCCGCAGCCGGACATGCCGGCGGTGCGCTGGGCGTCCAGCAGGAGGCCGTCACTCAGGTCGCCGGCGCATGTCACCCCATCGGCCACCAGGTGGAGGCCCTCGGCGATGCGCGGCACGGGGCGCAGCTGCCGCTCGATCCACAGCTGCTCGCCGTCAGTGGCCGGGTCTGCGTCGGCCAGCAACCGGCGAAGTCCCGCCGTCGCCCCGCCCAGGCACCCGGTGACCAGCAGCGCGTCGCCCCCCGTGCCCCGGTCGCGTCGCAGCGCCCGTCCCGCGGCGACCTCACCGCACACCGTGACGTCGACCACAAGCGGGCCGTCGACGGCCGAGAGGTCACCGCCGGCTAGCACGCAGCCGAACTCGGCGGCCGCCTCGGCCAGCCCTCGGTGGATGGCGAGCACGTCGGCCAGCCTCGCTGTTCCAGGGGCGCAGAGGGTCGCCTGGCACAGCACCGGGCGGGCCCCCATCGCCGCCAGGTCCGAGAGCGCTGCCGCAACCGCCCGGCGGCCGACGAGCTGCGGAGAGGACCAGCGGCGGACGAAGTCGACGCCTTCGACACACGCATCCTGGGAGAGCACCACATCCACATCGGGCCCGGGATGCCAGACGGCACCATCGTCGCCATTGCCCACCAGCAGCCTGTCGGACGGCCGAGACGCGGCGAGAAACCGGCGCAAAATCTCGGACTCTCCGGTTTCGGCCAAGGTTGGCCCCGAACTCGCCCAGCTCCCGGCGCCCGGTGCACTGGAGGGCCCGCTCACGCTTGGCGACTATACGGAGAGCGCGCCGCCGGAATGGCACAGCGGCAGCTTGTGACGCGTTCAGACTTGCGCCCGGGCACCGTTTGCCGGTATCGTGCGCGCCCGGCGCGACAGATGCCCTCTTGCTGTTTGCGCTCGCGGGGACCGGCTCGAGGGCAGCTCCTTGGGAGGCGGTTTATTGCGGCGTAGGCAGAAGCTCGTTCTCATCGCGGCGGGCCTGGGAACGCTTCTGGCGACCGGTATCGGCTCCATCACCGTCACCCACGCGACGACCTCTCCTGTCGACGCGCTGCGCGCCCGGCGTGCCGCGCTCCTCGCAGAGCTCGTGGCGATGCAGCCTTCGATCGATTCGGCCGGTGGTCAGTTGAATGCAGCCGAGTCCGCGTACCAGACGCAGCAGCAGAAGGTGTTGCAGACGCAGCAGCATCTCGCGTCGCTGAATGCGCAGCTGCAGTCGCTGGACGGTCAAATGACAGCTGATCAGGCCACGATCGCCCAGGACAAGGCAGACCTGGGGACGATCATCCGCGCAACCTACGAGAGCGCAGGCAACGACCAGGTGCTGGCCGCTGTGTTGTCGTCGAACGATTTCACCCAAGCGATGGACAGGCTGCGCAACGCATCGCAGGTCTCGCACCAGGTCTCCGACCTCGTCGCCAAGCTCTCCGGCCAGGAACAGCAGATCCGCGAGGACCGGGTGCAGATCAAGACAGACTTCGCCCAGGCCTCGACCCTCGAGCAGCAGCTCTCGTCAATGAGCAACCAGCTGCTCGCGGTGCTGATGAACCGCAATTTCGCCTTCAACACACTCGACGGCCCGGCCCGCGCAATCGCTGCGCAGATCGCCACCATCGACGAGGAGATCGCCGCCGCGCAGATGCCCTCGTATGCCGGAGGCGGCTCGTGCGGTGACCATTTCGCCTATGGGCAGTGCACCTGGTACGTCGCCTCGCGACGCTGCGTTCCCTGGGTGGGCAACGCCGACCAGTGGTATTACAACGCCGCTGCGATGGGGTTCAAGGAGGGCCACGTCCCAGCGCCTGGAGCGATAGTGGTGTTCTGGCCCGGGGGTGACGGCGCCAGCGGCATCGGCCATGTGGCGTACGTCGAGGCAGTGGGTCCCGCCAACGGCATCCCCGCCGGGTATTTCCTGCAGTCGGAGATGAACTTCGCGGGCTGGGACCGGGTGAGCTATCGCACGCTGCCTGACAACTCGCCGGGGATCCAGGGCTTCATTTACGGGCAGTAAGCGCAGTTTCGAGGGCTCGCCTGATCCGCTCCTGAGCCCTCGGCAGCGCCTCGATCACGTCTGAGGCGAGCGCCCCCGCTCTCCCCTGCCTGGCCTGGACCATGAGACCGGCGTGGGCGTGCACCGTCACCCCTGCCACCGCAGCCTCGAACGGTTCCAGGCCCTGGGCGATGAATGCGGCGATGACGCCGCTCAGCACGTCGCCGGTGCCGCCCGTGGCCAGGGCCACCACGCTGTGGTTGTCGACGTGGCAGCGCCCGTCCGCCGCGGCCACCACCGTTTCGCTCCCCTTGAGCACCAGAGTCACACCATTGTCGGCGGCGAATCGCCGGGCCAGCGCTTCGCGCTGCTCCTGCACCTGCTCCGTCGACATCCCGGTCAGCCTCGCCATCTCGGCGGGGTGCGGCGTCAGCACCAGTGGAGAGGGACTGCGCCGCCAATCGAAGTGCGCCGCCGCCGCCAGGTTGAGCGCGTCTGCATCGATCACCGCCGGGCAGGAAAGGCTGCTCATGACCTGCTCGAGGAAGCCCCAGGTGGCGGCGTCGCGACCGATGCCGGGCCCCACCACCAGCGAGGTGGCATGGGTGAGCAAGCCGTGCAGCGGATCGAGAGCGTCTCGGCTGAGCACCCCCGAGCCGCCGTCCGGTAGCGGCGCAGGCATCACCTCCAAGCACCCGGCGGCCACCACTGCGTGGATGGATTCGGGGACGGCGACGGTGACGAGGCCGGCGCCGGCGCGAGCCGCGCCGCGGGCGGCCAGTTGCGGGGCGCCGGTGAATCCCCGAGACCCGGCGACCACCAGCACCCGTCCGAAGGTGCCCTTGTTGGCAGTCGCCGGCCGATCCGGAAGTCGAAGGTGCTCGGGCAGTTCGCCCAGCGCAGGACCGCGGGGGTGCCGCCGGCCGGCCACAACCGCAATGGCGATACCCGCGTCGTGCGTCAGCGACAGCGCGATGTCCTGAGCCTCGCCACGAATGCTGATGCCGGGCGCTGTGTTGGCACCACCCGTCACCTCGATGTCGCCGTAGCCCGGCATCGGCTCACCGCTCGAGCCGAACAGCTTCCGCACCGCCTCTTTCGCAGCCCACCGCGACGCGAAGCGCTCTGGCTTGCCCTCGCTGATGCTTCGTTCGCGGTCGGTGTACACGCGAGTGGCGAACCGCGGCGAGCGCTGCAGCAGCTGGGCGATGCGTTCGACGTTGACAACGTCGATTCCCACACGCATGCCGCGAAGGATACGGCGGCCCGCTACTCGACAGTCACAGATTTAGCGAGGTTGCGGGGCTGATCGACGTCGCAGCCTCGCTGCACCGCGACGTGATAGGCGAGCAGCTGCAGCGGAACCACGTTGACCAGCGGCGACAGCAGCTCGCTGCAAGCTGGGACCTCGATGACGTCACGCACCAGAGCGCTGTCGAAGGGATTCTCACCCTCACTCACCAAGGCGATCACCGGCGCCTCGCGTGAGTGGACCTCCTGAACGTTGCTCACGAGCTTCGGCAGCGTGGAGCTGCGCGTGGCCACCGCAACGACCGGGACCGCCGGCCCGAGCAGCGCGATGGGACCGTGTTTCAGTTCGCCGGCAGCATATCCCTCGGCATGGATGTAGGAAATCTCCTTGAGTTTCAAGGCCCCTTCGAGGGCGGTGGCGAAGTTGACGCCGCGAGCGATGTACATGGCGTCGCTTGCCTGTGCGTAGCGCTGAGCGATGTTCGCCACCAGCGGCTCCACGTCCAGCGCCCGCTCCAGCAGTGCCGGCACTGTCGCAAGCTCGGCGAGCACCGCTCGGTGCGTGTCGACGTCGAGCGTACCGCGCACCTCACCGAGGTGCAGCGCGATCAGCATGCCGCACACGACCTGGTTCACGTAGGTCTTCGTCGCCGCCACGGAGATCTCGGGGCCTGCCTGCATGTACAGCACGCCGTCCGCCTCGAGCGACAGCGCGCTGCCCACGACGTTGGTCACCGCCAGCACCGGCGCGCCTTGGCGCCGCGCATGTCGCACCGCGGCCAGCGTGTCCGCGGTTTCCCCCGACTGCGAGAAGGCGATGACCAACGTCGACTTGTCCACGAGCACGTCGCTGTAGCGGAACTCGCTGGCCGGCTCGACGATGCAACGCACCCCGGCCAGATGTTCGACCGCATAGCGCGACACCTCGGCAGCGTACGAGGCGGATCCGCAGGCCACGATGACCACCTCGTTCGCCTGTTCCAGCAGGGAAACGGGGAGACCTGTCTCGCTGATGTCGACGCAGCCCGTCTCGCCGATGCGACCGGCGAGTGCCTGTCGCACGGCATCGGGCTGCTCGTGCAGCTCCTTGAGAAAGTAATGCGGGAACCCGTTCTTCTGCGCTTGCTCCGCTTCCCAGTCGACGGTGACCACCCGGGCCTCGACGGCCACACCATCCAGTGTCTGCACCTGGATGCCGCGCGGCGTCGCGCTGACGATCTGTCCTTCACCGAGCAGCGCAACCCGTTTGGTGTACGGGATCAGCGCTGTGATGTCGCTGCTGATGAAGGTCTCGTGCGCCGCGAGTCCGACAACCAACGGCGCGTTGAAACGCGCACCGACGATGCGTCCCGGCTCGGCGGCGTGCATGACCACCACCGCGTAGGCGCCGCGGATGCGACCCAACGCAGCTCTGACGGCCTGCGCCAAGTCTCCGTGGTAGTGCTGTTCGATGAGATGCGGCACAACCTCGGTGTCCGTCTCGCTGGCGAACACGTGGCCCTGTGCTTCCAGCTCCTCGCGGAGCTCGCGATGGTTCTCGATGATCCCGTTGTGGATCAGGTGGATCGCGCCTGTGCAGTCCTGGTGAGGATGCGCATTCTCGATGCTGGGCTTGCCGTGCGTGGCCCAGCGGGTGTGACCGATGCCGGCGGTGCCTGCCGGCACACCCTCGGCCTCCACCTGCCGCACCAGATCCTCGACCTTCTGGTTGTTCTTGACCACGGTGCTGCCGCCACCCGGCTCCAGTACGGCAATGCCTGCAGAGTCGTAGCCGCGATACTCCAGGCGGCGCAGGCTCTCCAGCAGCACGGGGGCCGCGGGGCGTGGTCCGGTGTAGCCGATGATGCCGCACATGTGACTGAGGTGGAACGGGCGCTCCCGACGCCGGTTACGGCGCCGTCGGGCTCGGTGAAGGCGTGGCAGACGGGCTGGGCGTGGGCAGCGTCTTGATGAAGAGCGTGACAGTCACGCTCGACGGAAAGGCGGTGACGCCGGGCGGCAGCTGCAGGGTCACTGACACGACATCGGTGCCGAACCGGCCGCCCAGGAAGATCGGTGACGTCGACACCGAATTGATCGAATTGAGCAAGTCCTGCGGTCCTGTCAAAAGCACCGTCAGCGGTAAGGCTGCCTCACCACTCAGAAAGTTGCTCCCGCCGGGCGTGCCCACCAGGTCGGGATTCACTGCCACGGCACGAGTCGCCTCAGCGGAGTTCACGGTGATGGCCACTGCGATCAGGTTCGGCAGTGCGCTGGCGTCGGTCACCGGGTTGCCGTGTGAGTCGTAGAGCAGCGGGACGAAGTCCTGTTCGAGGTTGGTCTTGCGGTTGGCGAGGTCGACGGCCACCACGACCGAAATTCCGGGCAGCTCGTGCTGCGGCCCCGTCACCACGACCGAGCTGGGCGATGCGGTCTGTCCCGCGATCACAAAACCCGGTGGCGGCAGGTTGCTGATGCGGATGGTCACCGGGACCGTCGCGGAAGCGATGGAGTCCAGGTCGACACTGATGCTGCCTGGAGGGTCGACGAGCTCCACCGATGGGTCACCGTTGCTAACCGAGATCGGGACCTGCTGGACGCCTGCCTGACGCACCACGGACCAGTCGA
>JAFAJR010000079.1 GCA_019236085.1 Candidatus Dormiibacterota bacterium | reverse complement strand
ACGTACCCCTGGCGGGCGTACGGGCTGATGACGATGCCGGGCACGCGCAGCCCGTAGCCGTTGACATCGACGGACGGCGGCACCACCTGGTCGTAGAAGCCGCCCCAGTCGTCCCAGGTGAGGAAGATCGCGGTGGACGACCAGTTGGGTCCGCTCATGATCGCGTTGACGAGGCTCGTGACGTACGACTGGCCGAAGCTCACCGGCGCCGGCGGGTGCTCGCTCACCTCGCCGGAGGGCACGATCCAGCTCACCGCGGGCAGCGTCCCCGCCTTGGCGGCGGCGTAGAAGTTGGCCACCGACTGGATGTTGCCCAGCTGCCCGTCGTCACGCACCGTGTCGAAGTAGGGCAGCGGATTCCAGATGCCCGGCGTCGCGCTGTTCTGCTTCACCGGCGCGCATATGATCGCCGAGTCGTTCTCGCAGTCCGGCTCTGTTCCCGACACCACGTAGTAACCCCAGCTGACACCGTCGTTGTGCATCAGGTACGTGAGGTCGGTCCAGGCGTAGATGGGTGCGATCTTGGTTCCCTGGTAGCCCTTGGGATTGCCCGGATTCTGCAGCGCGTTCTTGCAGGTGGACGGGTTGTCGTGCTGGGTGCAGTGCGCCGACCATTCCGACACCAGGAACAGGTGCGCCGGCAGGCTCCACGACGCGTTGGGCTCGAACATGTGGTCCTGCAACACGAAGTGCTGCGCGTACGACCAGTAGTTGGGGATGTCGCTCTGCACGTGGTAGCCCATGACGTCAGTGAGACGCGAGTTGGCGCACACCGGGTTGGTGGGATCCAGGCATCCGCGCTTGGCGTTGTTCGCCTGGTTGACGAAGCCGTCCATGCGTCCCGAGTCGATGTCGGCGGTCGCGTTTGACTGACCGTGGGGCCCGCCGCCGTTGACATCCTGATGGTCGACGTACGGTCGCACGCAGCCGCCGGTGGCGGCGTCGGGCACGCAGACCGACGGCTGGCCGTTCACCATCGGGATGCCGTCAGCGCCGGGATAGGTGCCGAAGTACGAGTCGAACGACCGGTTCTCCTGCATGATCACGATGACGTGCTGGATCTTGTGGATCCCGGCCGCAACCGCCGATGGGGAGCTGCTGGGCGAGGTCGCTGCGGGGCTCGGACTGCACGCCGCGGCGAGCACGGCGACGCCTGCCACGAGCGCCGGCAGCCAGCGACGCCACCTCATCCGCATGCGCGCCGGTGGCCTTCCTTCATGCTCACACTCTGCCACGCATGAACGCCGCTGTCGCTGAGGAGACGCTGTGAAAGGCTCGCATTACTTCAGCGCGCAACCCGAGGCTCGGTCACGGCCCGCCACGGCGACGCTGCGATTGCCCGACATCGAAGTCGAGCTGCTCACCGACTCGGGCGTGTTCTCACATGGCGCGGTGGACCGCGGCAGCGAGCTGCTGCTCCGAAGCGTCGCTCCTCCGCCGTCGGGCGAGATCCTTGACCTGGGGTGCGGCTTTGGCGTCATCGCTCTGGTCTCGGCGCTGCGCGCACCACAGGCTCACGTCTGGGCGATCGACGTCAACGAGCGCGCGCTGGAGCTCACCGCCGCCAACGCGGCGCGTCTGGGCGCGACCAACCTCACGGCGGCTCATCCCGACGACGTGCCCGGCGACGTGCGCTTCGACGCGATCCTGAGCAACCCTCCGGTGCGCATCGGCAAGGATGCCCTGCACAGCCTTCTGTCCCGATGGCTTGCGAGACTGCTTGCGGGCTGCACGGCATACCTCGTGGTGCAGCGCCATCTCGGGTCGGATTCGCTCGCCGCCTGGCTGCAGGAACACGGTTACAACGTGGAGCGGGTCCGCTCCCGGGGCGGTTACCGCGTGCTGCGGGTGCACGTCCGTCCCTAGCTCGCCCATGATGATGAGCGTGATCACCGCTCCCCCGGCCGTCGGCATCATCGTGGTGAACATCGATCCCGTGCTGCACCTCGGCCCGTTCCAGGTGCACTGGTACGGGATCATGTACGCCCTGGCCTTTGTCGCCGCGTACCGCTTCGGCGTGCTGCCACTCGCGCTTCGCCGTGGCGTGTCACGCGCCACCGCGGAGAAGGTCACCACCTGGACGATCGTGTTCGGGTTGCTCGGTGGCCGCCTGTACTACGACATCCAGCAGCCCGACCTGGACAGGTTCATCAGCGACCCCGTCAACATCATCGCCGTGTGGCAGGGTGGTATGGCGTTCTTCGGCGCCATCATCGCGGGCTTCATCACGCTTGCGGTGTGCGCCTGGCGCTACCGCCTCAACCCCTGGATGATGTTCGACGGTGGCGTGCTCTTCGCCGTCGTCGGCCAGCCGATCGGACGCATCGGCAACGTCATCAACGGTGACATCCTCGGGGCCAAGAGCACCTTGCCCTGGGCCACCGCGTACGCCAACCCCAACGCCGTGCTGCAGTCGGGGTTTCACCAGTGCACAGATGCCACGCAGCCGGGCGGACCCCTCTGCCCTGCATATCAGCCGGCCGCGGTGTACGAGGCGCTGGGGACGATTGTCATCGGTCTGATCCTGTTCGCGCTGTTCCGTCGCAACGTGCGAAGCGGCGTCCTGGCGCTGGTGTACCTGCCCGCGTACGCCATAAGCCAGCTGGTGATCTTCTTCTTCCGGGCCAGTGAGCCCGCGGGTCCGCTCGGGCTGCGCGAAGCACAGTGGACGGGGCTCGCCGTGCTGCTCATCGCCTTCCCGGTGATGTTCCTTCTCTGGCGACGCACGGCACAGCACTTCCCGGAGCAGCACCAGGCGCGGCCGCAGGCTGCGGCCAGGGCCGCACCCGGATGAGCACCATCGGCCTCGCGATCACACTGATCAATCTCGTCGCCGGGCTTCTGTATCTGCTGATCCTGGTGCGCATCCTCATCTCCTGGGTGCCGATAAGCCCATGGCACCCTGCGGTGCGGCTGCTGCGGCGCATCGTCGACCCCATACTCGCTCCCTTCCGCCGCATCCTGCCGGCCCTCGCCGGCATCGACCTCTCGCCACTTCTGGCCATTCTCGTCATATTCTTCGTGGCCCAGGTCGCCACGCAGGTACTGTCGGACGTCGCTCTCGGCGGCGGCTCGGTCCCCATCGGCCGCGACATTATCAGTGCGATAGGCACGCTGCTCCTGAACATCATCATCGTCCTGGGCATCCTGGTGCTGGTCCGCCTGCTCGTATCGCTGTTCTCGGCCAGCCCGTGGCACCCGCTGGTGATCGGCGTGCGCCGCATGACCGACCCCCTGGTGGCACCCTTCGCACACTTCGGGCCGCGGCGCAGCGCGTACGGGTACCGCAACGAATTCGACATCCCCGCGCTGCTGACGGTGATCGCGTATGTCGTGCTCTACGTGGTGATCAGATTCCTGTTCGATTCCGTGCTCGCGTCGGTGTTCTGAGCAATCAACGGCTGCGCGCTGCAGCCCTGGGCTCGCGCTCAGCGGCGCGCAGACGGCGGATCTCGACCCGGTACGAGCCGTCACCGGCCACCTGCTCCACGGCGCGCTCCAGGCCGGGTCCGGGGTCGACGCCGAACTCAGCCGGCAGCGTGATGTCGTCGACGCTGGCCTCTGTCTCCACGTGCAGCACAACGGGACAATCGCCGCCGTGGTGCTGCAACACGTCGCGCAGCTGCGCCAGGTGTGCTGCACGGTCCGGCGCCACGTTGATGTGCACAGTGCTGTCGCGCCGCCACGCGGCGAGCCGGGGGTCGTTCCAGGCGTAGACGGCTTCCGCGAGAATCTTCGCCGGCTCGACCTCGGTGCGCTCCTCTTCGTCGACGGATACCGGCGTGGACGTGCCGTTGCTGACCACGCGGTTCGACTCGACCTTCCCCCGCACAACGACCACAGCGTCCGGGCGCAGCAGCTCGGCGCACTCCTCGAAGGTGCGGGCGAACACCACCACCTCGACGCTGCCGGTGAGGTCCTCCACCTGCAGAAAGGCCATGCGCTGACCGGAGGTGCTGCGCCGCGGCACGAAGGCGCGCACGTCGCGAAGCGAGCCGCCGATCTGCACCAGCAGGCCGTCGAGGTGCGGACCCAGCTCGTTGATGCTGGTGTCGACGCGCGACTGCAGGTCGCCGGCGATGCGACGCAACGGGTGGTCGCTCAGATACATACCGAGAAACTCGCGCTCCCAGCTGAGGCGCTCGTCGCTGCTGATCGGCTCGATGCTGTGCCC
>JAFAJR010000038.1 GCA_019236085.1 Candidatus Dormiibacterota bacterium | reverse complement strand
GCCGAACGGAGCTGCGCCGGCGGCGTAGCCGGTGCCGGCGCCGCGCGGCACCACCGGGAGGCCGTGGTAGGCACACACCTCCACCACCCCGGCCACCTCGTCGGTGGTGCCCGGGAAGACCACGGCGTCGGGCAGATGCCGTTCGCCGGAAGCACCCCAGGCGTCATATGCGTAGGCTGCGAGGTCGGCGGGCCGGGCGTACACGTGGGGTGTGTCGACCTGGCGCTCGAGGTCACGGATGACGCGGCGGTCGAGCATGCGGCCGCATTCTACGGGCCCTGCGAAGCGCCTCGTTATACTCGAAATGAATGAGCGGCACTGCGCTGGAAGCGCTGGAGCGCGCGCTCAGCACGGTCATCGACCCCGAGTTGCGGCGTCCGATGCTGCAGCTGGGCATGCTGCGCGACATCGGCATCGAGGGTGACACTGCGACCGTTCGCGTGGTGCTCACCACACCGGCGTGTCCGCTGAAAGACCGCATCCAGCAGGACCTCGACGCGGCGGTGATCGGCACTGTCCCCGGCGTCAGCAGTGTTCGTGTCAGCTGGGACGCAAACGTCACGTCAACGCACGGCTTGCCAGGACGCCAGGAGATTCCTGGGGTGCGCAACGCCGTCGCCATCAGTGCAGGGAAGGGCGGCGTGGGCAAGACGACTGTCAGCGTGAACGTGGCGATCGCGCTGCATCAGACGGGGGCGCGCGTCGGGCTGCTGGATGCAGATGTTTACGGCCCCAACGTGCCGATCATGCTCAACCTCACAGAGCATCCCCGCGCGAATGCCGACACCGGCAGGATGGAGCCGCTGCAATCGCATGGCTTGAAGGTCGTGTCCTTCGGCACCATCCTCAAGCCGGGCGAGCCGGTGATCTGGCGCGGTCCCATGCTGGCCAAGGCGCTGCGTGAATTCCTGTACGAGGTGGAGTGGGGTGAGCTGGATTACCTCGTGCTCGACCTGCCCCCGGGAACCGGTGATGTGCAACTGAGCCTGGCGCAGAGCATGCCCATGACCGGCGCTGTGATCTGCACCACGCCGCAGGATGTGTCGATCGCCGACGTGTCGCGCGGCATCGAGATGTTCCGCAAGCTGAACGTTCCAGTGCTCGGTGTGGTGGAGAACATGAGTGGCTTCATCTGCCCGCACTGCGAGGAGCGCACCGACATCTTCGGCAGCGGCGGTGGCCGCATCCTGGCGGAGCGCTACGGCGTTCCGTTCCTCGGCGCCGTCCCGCTGGACCCGCGCATCAGGGTGGGCGACGGCGAGGGGGCACCGCTCATGTCGGTGGCGCCGCAGAGCGCAGTCGGCCGCGTCTTCAGCGAGGTGGCATCGCACATCGCCGCCGAGGTGAGCAAGAGCAACTTTGCCGCCACCGCGGGGCCGGTGATGCCGGGACCGCGCATTCCCCTGGCGCGCTAACGACGCCGGTGGCGCAGGCGCGATCGCGCATCGTCGCAGTGTGCGGCACCTCCACGCCTGACGAGACCGAGGAACGCGACGCACGCCGCGTCGGCACGCTGCTCGCACAGCATGGCGTCACCGTTGTCAATGGTGGACTGGGCGGCGTGATGGCCGCGACTGCTCAGGGAGTCGCGGAGGCGGGAGGCACATGCATCGGCTTGCTGCCCGGAGGCGATGCAGCTGATGCAACGCCCGGACTGACTGTCGCCCTGCCGACAGGACTCGGTGAGATGCGCAATGCGCTGATCGTCCGTGCGGCCGACGGCGTCATCGCCGTGGGTGGCGGATGGGGAACGCTCACAGAGATCGCGTTCGCCATGCGCACCGGCAAGCCGGTGGTGTTGCTGCATTCGTGGCGGTTGTCACCGCCTGAGCACGCTGCGATGCCCGAGGCTCCGGCGAGCGCCGGCACCGCCGATGAGGCGGTGTCGGCGCTGCTCCAGATGCTGGATCGCTAGGCGTTCAGTGCCGGCCGGGGCCTGGGCCGCCCCAGCCACCGCCACCGCCCGAGCCGCCCCCACCGTTGTGGTTGCGGTCAGGGTCATTCCACCCGCCGCCGTTCCACTGCCAGCCGTTCCGGCCGCCGCTTATGTCGACGGTGGTCGCTGTAAGCGTCCCGGCCGATGTCGACGTCCCGGCAGCCTTGATGAACTCGCGGGGCTGCACCTGCGCGATGGTGGTGGGTTGCGAGCTGCCGGACCGGTCGCAGCCGACGTTGAAGACGGTGGCGGCCGTGGTCAGGACCGTCTCGGTACCGCCGTCCTTGGTCTTGACGATGATCGTGTCACCGCTCACGGACTGCACGACGCCGGTGACGACTGTCGATCCCGTCGACGTCGCCGCCGTCTGAGCCGCAGGGGCGCGGAAGGTCAGCGGCGTGATCGGCGTCTGCGCGTTCTTGTCCTTGTCGCCGTCCTTGTCCTTGGTGAAGACATTGACGAACTGAGCCGTCAGGGTGCCGCCGCCGGCACGCGTGCCGAATGCCGCAACGAACTCGTTCGGCGTCACGGCCGATGCGGTCGCCGGCTGTCCGTCCTGGAAGTACAGTGTGCTGCTCGTCGTGTCGAACACCGGCGCGCTGTGGAACCAATGGAACCACTGCAGCAGCGTGACAGTGCTTCCGTTCACCGACGAAACCCATCCGGCATCACCCGCGAGGAGCACCACAACGTTGGTCGCCGTGAGCGTTGTGGGTGCGGGGTTGGTCGAGTCCTCGTCGGCGCCGGTCTTGGCAGACCACACCGCTACTCGTTCACCACCGGCGACACCGCTGATCGGCGACGGGTCACCGGTCTCGCGATACACCGTCAATGTGGTGGTATTGACCGTGTACAGCGTGCCGTTCTTGGCCAGCACTGTGAAGGTCTGTGTGCCGGTGCTCTGCACAGTACCGATCACCACACGGCTCTGCTGATCGTCCCGCTCAAGGCGTGTGGCGCCGTTGAATGCGTGGGCGATGGTGACGCCGAGGATGCCCGCTGCGGCGAGCGCTAGCAGGCCGCCAGTTGCGAAAGTCTTAAGACCAGGCGCGTTCTTAAACTGAGTCCTGTGCAAAAGTCCTTCCTCCGAGATGTGATGCGGATCCGATCCATCCCTTGCGACGCATTCTGAAACATTTGGTGCGCTGGCTGTCAACCCCGAACAGGGGTTCAGCGTTCGGTGATGCGCTCGCTGTCGAGGGCTGTAGCCGCCGCGTCGTGCACCGTTCTCAGCAAATCCTCACGAGACGTGAAGACTCGGACCACCTGGTTGAACTGGGGCAGCCGTTCGATGACTGCAGCCGTCCGCGCGTGTTCCACGGTGTGGGTCAGCGGGTCGAAGACGTTCACCATGCCGTTCTCGGTCATGGGGTTGTGCGGCGCCACCCGGGTTGTCGCAACGTCCACCTCGACATCACCGTGCAGCTCGGTGTCGACCGATGCGACCACGCGGTCGCGGATGGCGTCGACATCGCTGCCGCGGCGCAGCACCGTTTCATACGCCAGACGCCAGCGCAGGTCGCGAGCTGTGATGCGCGCCCAGGCATCGCCAAGCCGCCGCTGTTCGGTTCCTGCGGGCTCGTGCTGCCAACGCTGCACCGTCTCCAGCACCGACCAATCATTGAGCTGCAGGTACGAACTCATGTGGTTCAGCGGGTTGCCCGGGAGCAGCAGGTCGATGGTCTGCGAGAACACCTCGCGCAGCGAGAGGTCGAATCGCCTCCCTGTGCGGTGGTGGTACACGTTGAGATACATGTAGAGGCGCGAGGCGAGGAACATCTCGAGCGCTGCCACCGCATGCGCGTGCAGCACCACTGTGTCGCCGTCCACGAAGGTGTAGTGGATGATGCGGCGCACCTCGACGGGACCGAGGCTGATGCCGCACATGTAGGCGTCGCGGGGCACGTAGTCGAGGTTGTCCACGGTGGCGGGCCCGCAGAGCACCGGCTTCAGCGCGCGAAGCCACGCGGGCGGCGTGTATCCCGCGATGTCGGGGTCGGCCATGATCCACGCGACCCACATGGGGTCAACGTGCTCGCCGCTGTCGAAGTCGCCGCTGGGGCTGGCGCGCAGCGACGCGATCTGGTCTGCAAGCTCGTGGGTGACCAGGCGCCGGCCGACGAGCTCGTGGTCCAGCTGCCAGCGTGACAACACCTCCTGGTCGAAGAAATGACCGAACGGCCCGTGGCC
Organism: Candidatus Dormiibacterota bacterium; assembly: GCA_019236085.1. GTDB lineage: Bacteria > Chloroflexota > Dormibacteria > Aeolococcales > Aeolococcaceae > JAFAJR01. The sequence goes on along the minus strand of JAFAJR010000038.1, from coordinate 16,957 downwards.
GACGTCGTGCAACAGGCCCGCGAGCCGCAGCGTCTCTTCGACCAAAGCCGGCGACGGCGCGTCCGGGAACGCGTCGCGCAGCGACGCATCGAGGCGGCGGGCGAACATGCTCGCCAGGTGCATCGCGCCGAGCAGGTGCACGAAGCGCGAGTGCTCGGCGGTGGGAAACACCCACCAGGCTGATTGCAGCTGATGGATCCGCCGCAGCCGCTGCAGCCACGGCGAATCCAACAGCCGGCTTTCGCTGTTCTCGCCGCTCCGCCCCTTTGTGATCTCGATGTAACCGTAGAGCGGGTCGGCGATCAGGTTTACCTCGCTGAAGCGCGAGGCGGGGTCAGGCCTCCTCGTCCTCGCCCTCGCCCTCGCCCTCTTCCTCTTCTTCGTCCTCGTCCTGGGAGGGCGGCCGGTAGCCACGAATGTCCGTCATGGGGTCCTCCTTTCGCTGGTTCTGCCCGAAGAAAGGGCTTGGCGAGCGTTATACGGCATCGATCCATTAAGAAGCGGTGTTGCGTTGCAGGAAGATCGTGGCGTGATGAATGTCGACGACCTCGCCGCCACCGCCGACGCCGTCGCCGCCACGCGGTCGAAGCTGGCAAAGGTCGAGCTGCTGGCGGCCTTCCTCCGCTCACTCCCGACGGCCGACGTCGAGCTGGGTGCGCGGTACTTCGCCGGCGGCGTTTTCCCCGCGGGCGACGCGAGGACACTCAATGTCGGCGGCGCCGCGTTCCGCACAGCGCTCCTCGAGCTGGGCGGCATCGACGACGACGCTCTGCGGCGCAGCTGGCGACGCCACGCCGACCTCGGGGATGTGGTGCGCGAGGTGCTGGAAACCGCTGAGCACCAGGGTGGCGTAGCGCTCACGCTGCATGAGCTCGACGCGGAGTTCGCCACGCTGGCGGCGACATCGGGAAGCCGAGCCAAGGCGATAGCGATGCGCGACCTCCTCGGCCGGTCGAGCCCGGCTGCCGCCCGGTACATCGGCAAGCTGGTGAGCGGCGAGATGCGCATCGGACTGCGCGAGGGTCTGGTGGAGGAGGCCATCGCCCGTGCATTCGACGCTACGACGGCGGACGTGTCACGGGCGATGATGCTGGTGGGCGATGCGGGCGCCGTGGCGGCGCTGGCGGCGCAGCACCGACTCGGCGACGCAGCGCCGGTGTGGTTCGTGCCGCTGCGGTTCATGCTGGCCACTCCGGTGGCCGACGCGGACGAGGCGGTGGCGCGCATGGGAGACGACGTCTGGGTTGAGGACAAATATGACGGTATCAGGTGTCAGCTCCACCGCCGCGGAGACCGGGTGGAGCTGTACAGCCGCGACCTGCGCACCGTCACCGGGCAGTTCCCGGAGGTGGTCACGGACGCCACCGACCTGGGGGCGGACGTGGTGCTCGACGGCGAGATCCTGGCCTTCGGCGACGGTCGGGTGCTGCCGTTCCAGGTGTTGCAGACGCGGCTCGGCCGTGTCGCGCCCAGCACCGAGGTGCAACGCACCGCGCCGGTGATCTACGTGGCTTGGGACCTGCTTATGCAGGGCGAGGAGGTGCTGCTCGATGCGCCGTTGCGCGAGCGCCGGCGCCGGTTGGAGGGCCTGGCGCTGCCGTCACGCATCGCGCTGGCGCACCTCGAATCGGTGCGTGGTGCTGCTGAGGTTGACCGTCGCTTCGACGACGCACGTGCGCGCCTCAACGAGGGTCTCATGCTCAAACGGCCGGATTCACCGTATACCCCGGGGCGGCGCGGCCTCAGCTGGCTGAAGCTGAAACGGCCGCTGGACACGCTCGATGTCGTCGTCATCGGCGCCGAATGGGGCCACGGCAAACGCCGCGGCGTGCTCAGCGACGTCACCTTCGCGGTGCGCGTCGACGGCAGCGACGAGCTGGTGCCCATCGGCAAGGCGTACTCGGGTCTCACCGACGAGGAGATCGCGACGATGACTCGCATACTGCTCGACACCACTGTCAGCGAACACGGCCCGTACCGGGCGGTGCGGCCCGAGATCGTGCTCGAGGTGGCTTTCGACCTGGTGCAGGAGTCGACACGCCATCGCTCAGGCTATGCGTTGCGCTTTCCTCGCATTGCCCGCTGGCGCCATGACAAGACTATTGGCGACATTGACACCCTCAATCGCGTGCGAGAGCTGTCCCGGGCGCGTAGCCATGACCGTGTGCAGCTGATCGACAGCGCGCCGCGGTCCTGATGATCAGCGCTTGACGAACGCGCCGAAGAGGTCCGCGGTGTCCAGCGCGGGGTCGCCCACCTGTGCGAATGTGGCGAACCGCGCTCGCAGCGCCGCGTACTGCGCGACCAGTGCCTGGTCGCCGTATGCCTCAGCCGGGTCCCAGGGATGCAGGTAGTGCACCTCGGTGATGCCGGCTTGCAGCATCTCCTTCAAGCAGCCGAAGCAGGGCTGCGTGGTGCTGGTGAGTGACGCGCCGAGTGTCTGCTGTCCGAACCGCGCAGCCGTGAGCAAAGCATTCTGCTCCGCGTGCACGCAGATGCAGACGTCGTACGCACCGCCGCGGAGCCGGTCGTCGTCACGCCGCGAACAGCGGTGGCAGCCACCCTCGGAGCAGTTGGGCATGCCGAAGGGGGTGCCGTTGTACCCCGTGCTCAGTACGCGACCTTCCCGTGTGATGACGGCGCCGACGCGGCGCCCGAGACAATCGGCCCGTGTTCGCGCGGCAAGCGCGATCAACAAGAAGTAGGTGTTCTTGTCGGGGCGTGGGTGAGGCGGCGTCGTGTTCAAATCAGTTGTTCCGTAGAGGCCATTTCCCCAATGGTGGGCGTTTTCCCGGCTCGACCGGCGTCCCGCGGTGGCAGCGCCAGTAGAGTGTCAACCGGGGCGGGTAGCTCAGTCGGTCAGAGCACGGGGCTCATAACCCCAGGGTCGCTGGTTCGAATCCAGCCCCGCCCACCAGCAGCCGGTCACACGCGGATCACCGCTAGGTTGGGGACGCCGTCGTAGTCGTCATCCTGAGTCACGACCGGAATGCGGTGCGCTATCGCGGTCGCGGCAATCCACGAATCATTCAGTGGCATGCGTCTGGCTTGATCGCGAAGGGCCAGCCGCAGCGCCGCCCACGCATGCGCCACTGGCCGGTCTATCGGAAGTGGGTCGAGCATTTCCACTCGCGCTAGTGTCTCGAGCCGCTGCGCCCGCGCATCCGCAGTCGTCGCTGCCAGGACTCCAAGACGCAACTCTCCGAGGGTGATGATCGAAACAGAAACCCTTTCCGGAGGGTGCTGTGATAGAGACCGGTGCCGCTCGAAGGCTATGAAGAGCGAGGTGTCCGCCAGTGCGGTGACATGGGTCGATTGTTCCGTCACGTGATGAGAACGTCGTCAGTGGTGTCGGGAAGCAGTCGTTTCAACTCCTCTGACAGCGCGGCGTCAGCACGCCAGTCGTCCGCAGCCTCGATGAGTTCATGCCAAGGAATGGATCGGGGGCGCCGCGACAGTGGCACGAGCTCTGCCACCGGCCTGCCACTCACCGTGACTCGCAGGCGCTCACCGCCTTCGACTCGGCGAAGGACACCGCTGACATTGTTGCGAAGCTCGCGCGCAGGAATATCTGTCACTTTGCTAGTGTAGCAGAAGTGCTACGCCTTCACAATAGGCCAGTCACCTCGTGACCGACGCTGGCCGCGAAGGAAGGGCGCGCGGCTCAGGGCAGAGAAGGGTCAGCGGACCAGTAGCCGATGCCGCCGGGAGACACGTTCGACCGGTAGCCGTGGGTTTCGAGAAAGGTGAGCAGCGGCTGCGGGAGCGGCGCGCCGACGACGAGGACGCGAGGCGGGGTTGCAGCGATCTGTGACAGCGCCGTGTTCTCAGCGCCGGGGGTGATCGCGTATGCCGAGCCCATCCAGACGTATTGCGAACTCGGCAGGCGGTCGGCGAGCGCGTATGCCCATGGGCTGGCTCCGCCCCAGATGAACACGTGGTCGGCGCTGCCGCTGTGGGCATCGAGGATTGCTGCGATGTTCTCGTCCGCCGGGTAGAGGTCATTGACGAAGTGCCTGTTCCATGTCGCGGACGGCGTGGTGCCGGCGATGCGTCCCCAGCCCAGCGTGTAGTACTGCGTCATGGATGACAGGGCAAGATTCGGGAAGCTGGGTGGGGAGTCGCCGGTGGCAACCGCGCCGACGAGTGGCGGGAGATACAGCACCACAGCTGCGAACGGCCACACGGCGACGAGAACGACGACCGCCGCGGCTCGCATCCACCGGCCGCCGTGTTGCCACAACATCGCGACAGCCATGGCCGCGGTGAGTGAGAGGGACACCGCCGCGAGCTGGAGGTAGTGGGTGAAGCCGCGCGCGTCGAGTGAAGCTGCGATGACGTCGAGCGTCAGCCACATCGTCACCAGCGCGATGCCGTGATGTCCACGTCGCCACAGAACCCACGCAAGCAGAAGCCCGGCACCGAGTGTGACCAGCAGACGCGCCACGGCTATCAGCAGCGCCGCGGTGCCCGCCGGAGTGGGAGTTCCCGCGGCGAACGCAGCCTGCGATTGGAAGTAGCCGACATAGCCGGTGTCGCTGTGCAGCAACACGCTCACCAGTCCGCCGAATGACCCGCCGAGTTGCAGCGCGACCGCCGCTGCAGCGCCGATCAGCAGGAAGCCACCCATCACCGGGGCCCCAGCTCGCGCCGCCGCTTGCACGCGCAGTGCCGCCCCGGAAGCAGCACTGTTGGGGATCGCAATGACCGTCCCGATGGTGAGTGCCGCCAGGAGGTCGAACATGCAGCGGATGTCGATGAGAAACGCAAACACGAGCAGAACGCCTGCGAACAGTGACGATCGCGTACGCCGCGAGCGTGTCGTCAGCACCAATGCAACCCCTGCCGCGGCAACCGGCGCAGCGATGAGCTCCGTGTTCAGCTGGTCGCCTGACAGATCAGGCAACGACGCGAGGATGATGTAGAGCGTCGCGCCGAGCAGCGCGACCGGCCGTGAGTCGCTGAGCCGCCGGCCGATGAGGAAGACGACGACGGCGCCGATGAAAACGGCGCTCATCGCCAGCAGCTGCATGCGCAGCGGTGAGGCGCCGCCGAGGCTCACCGCCGCGGCGAGGTAGTAGATCCCCGGCGGCTTGTTGTCCCAGACCTGCGCGTACAGCACCGCGCCGTGGTCGAGGGCTCGTCCGATGTCTGCATAAGCTCCCTCGTCCGCCGACCACGCGGGCTCGAAGACGCTGGGCAGACGCAGGAACACAAACAACGCCGCTATCGCGAGCAGTGGCGCCGCGGGCCGTAGCCGCCGGCGGCTCACGAACGGTTCAGCGCGTCGACAACGTCACGCAGCCCGCTGCGATAGCTGACGTATACGGGGTGAAAGCCGCGAGGGCGCCTGCCGGGTGGAATCTGTGCGGTTGGCAGCCGCACCATCTCCATGTGCTCCGCCGCGATGAGCCAGTAGGTGAACGGCCGGAGCTGAACCGGCAGATGCAGCGGCAGCGGGTTGCCGACCAGGTGCGCGAAGTGGTCCATGAACCCGCTGAACGACACCGGCTGGTTGTCGTGCGCAGTCAGCACCCTTCCGGCGGCCTCCTGACGGGCGGCGAGGAGCAGCGCTCTCGCCGCATCATGGCTGTGGATGAAGCGCTGACGCGCGTCGTCCGGACCGGCCCAGTAGGGCCGGGACAGGCGAAACGCGCGACGATACGCCGCGAGGTCTCGTGTCTCCGGGCCGTACAGGTAGGCCAGGCGAACCACGCACGACGGCACATGGCTCTCCAGCACCAGCCGTTCGGCGCTCAGCGCGGCTTCGATGTATGGGACAAGCGTGTCAGCAACCTCGAGCCCTGCCTCATACGCCCCGGCGAGGTGCCAGCTGCCGTGCACCAGGAAGTCGGCCCGCCGCGCACGCCGGATTGCAGAACGGGTCTCGGAAAGGATCCGCTCAGGCGGAAGGCGCTTCCAGGCGTGGCCATCGTGCAGCAGGGTGTTTGGCCGCAGCAAAGCTGCGTTGATGACCACACGCTGATTGCCAGCTGCAGCCGCGTCGATCTCGAGGCTCTCCGCGACAATCCGCGCCATCTCGCTGCGCGGCGAGGTGACGACAACCTTGGGCTGCGGGGCCATGGCCCGGAGGGTAACGTGACGAGTCAGCGAGGGCGATACCAGTCAGGCCACTGTGGTGCCGGCGGCTCCGGTTCTCGTGCGGGTTGTGCGGCGACGTGCTGCGCTGTCCCGGCGGCGGAGCCTGTGAGGCGCGCCTCGCCGTTGCCCTCGCGGCCCCGCGTGCGCATCTCGGCCCACGATTGCAGCAGGTCGATCGGCACCGGGAACACCACCACGGTGCTTCGTCCCGTGCCGATCTCGCTCAGCGTCTGCAGGTAGCGCAGCTGGAGTGCCGCAGGGCGATCCGCCATCATCCCGGCCGCCGCGACCAGCGCTTTGGCCGCCAGGAGCTCTCCCTCGGCGGCGGCGATCTTGGACTTTCGTTCGCGCTCCGCCTCCGCCTGCCGCGCCAGCGCCCGCTGCATCGCCTCGGACAGGATGACGTCGCGCAGCTCGACAGAGATGATGCGCACCCCCCACGGCTCGACCTCGTCGTCGATCACCTTGGTGACAGAAGGTCCGAGTTGGGCGCGCATGCTCAGGAGGTCGTCAAGGGTCACCTTGCCGAGGATCCCGCGCAGCTGGGCCTCGGCGAGCGAAGCTGTGGCCTCGCGGAAGTCGGACACCTTGCTCACCGCCAGCTGTGGGTTGACCACCTGGTAGTAGAGGGTGGCGACCACCCTGACCATCGCCTGGTCGAGCGTTATCGCCTCGTGGGTCTGGACCTCGACGGAGTTGATGCGGACGTCCACCCGGACCGCCCGCTCGATACCGAGAGGCAGGAGCCAGCGCAGCCCTGGCGCCGAGATCCGGCGGAGCCTGCCCAAGCGAAAGACGACAGCCCGTTCGTGCTCATGGACCACCCGGCCCCCCGAGACGACGACGAGCAGCACGATCGCGGCGGCAGCCGCCGCGATGACGATGACCGTCAGATTCATCCAATCCCCCGCCCGCCGACGAAAGCATAATGGTATCGAGCGCGTCGAACGTCAGTCGGGGGCGGCGCGGTCCTCGTCGAGATCGCGGGGTGGCTCGGGCATCCGGATCGACGCACGGCGCGGCGCCCCCTCGCCGTGCAGGCGAGCCCAGAGCACCGGCAGGTCGTCGAGCACCTGCCTGACGAACGCCGGCGAGCCGCTCACCTCGAACACGCGGTCTCCGTCCTGGAGACGCACCGAATGAGCGGGGCCAGGTTCGAACGGAGGCCGCGCAGGCCGGAACGAGCCGCCGGTGGGTCGCGGGTTTCGCGGCCCGAACCCAGGGCGCTCCGCCGAACGCGCCGGATGGTCCTCGGCCGGTCTGCCCTCAGCCCTGGCCGGTCTCGATTCCACTGGGCGCCGAGGCGACGCCATTGCCTTCCGTCTGTGAGGTGGCTTGCGCGGGCTCACCGAACTGCTCGGCGCTGGATGGGGTCTCCGGCACGGAGGATTCCGTGCCCGGCAGCTCGATGGACTCGGGCTCCTCTTCGGGCGGCGGGCCGAAGAGACGCTCGCTGATCTTGTTGCGCAGCGGCGACTGCACCAGCGCGATCACGCCGCCGACCACCGCCGCAGCGATGACCAGATTGCGCAGCCGGTGGCGCTTCTTGGGCTTCGGCCGGATGGTCTCGGCAAGCTTCTCTGACGCATTGGCGATGCGCTCCCGGGCGACGACCGCTGCCTCTGCGGCGCGGCCCTCGCCGCTTCGGGCCAGGCGCTCGCCGGCGTCGGCAAGGGACTCGGCGGCCTTCTCCAGTGCCTTGCTCAGACCTGCCGCCGAGTGCTGCAGCGCAGGCGTTGCGGCGTGCCCTGCTTCGCGCGCCGCTGCCAGCGCATGCTCAGCGATCTCGCCGATGGTTTCAGCCGCCTTCGCTCCCGCGTCGGACAGCTCCCGTTCGAGAACAGCAGTCCTCGATTTGCGACCGAACATGGCAGAAACCTCCGCGGGGATGCTGGGAGAAATGGCGAAAGGCTGATTCTACTCGTGTCCCCTTTCGAGGCTCGGCGCTTAGGGAAATGAGCCCCGAGCTAGGCAGCGTGGGGAAAGTGAGAGGTACTGATCGCGGCGGGTTCGGCTGCGAGCCGGGTGTCCAGCGGCGCATCCAGGAACCAGCGCACCCTGGCCGCGGCGACGCGTCCGATGTGAGACGAAAGTTCAGCTTCTGAGGCCGCGTACAGCGCTGCCAGCGAACGGTAGCTGCGAGCCAGCCGGACCACCACCTGCGGGTCGATGCCGGGTAGCGTGCGGAGGTGATCGAGCCGGCGCCGGGCCATGTCGCCCGCCGAGCCGTCATCGAGTGGGAGCTCCAGCTCCCAGGATGCATTGCGCATGCCTGTATTGTACGAACGCATGTTCGTGAGAGTCAAATCGTGGGCTTCGGCGCCGTGGGAGCGCCGGGTTTCGTCGTACAGTGAAGGGCGATGCCTCTGTACGAATACCGCTGCAACGACTGCCGGGCCGTGTTCGAGGTGCGCCGGCCGATGGCTCAGCGCGAGCTGGCTGCGGTCTGCCCCTCGTGTGAGAGCCGGGCGAGCATGCCGTTGATCAGCCGGGTTGCCGTCCACGCCGGAGCCTACGACCCGGGAGCCGCCTTCGAGAGCGGCGCCGGCGCCGGTGGCTGCTGTGGCGGCTCCTGCGGCTGCGGCAACTGACGCCCAGGCTCAGACAGCCAGCGCCATCTCCGTCTGCAGCACCGAGGCCATGAACACCCGGCGGTGCAACGGATGCGGGCCGTACTCGCGGATCGCCGCGCGGTGCTCAGCGGCTCCGTAGCCTTTGTTTCTGGCCCAGCCATAGTGCGGCGCCTGCTCGTGCAGTCCCTGCATGAGGGAGTCGCGGTAGACCTTGGCGATGATCGAGGCGGCGGACACCGACGGCACGAGCCGGTCGCCGGCGACGAGCGAGTGCACCGGCCGGCAGGCGTTGATGCGGAGCTTGCCGTCGCAGCAGTAGCCGTCAGCCTCGATCAGGCCGACCAGGCGGCGGAAGATGTCGACGTTGGCCCAGCCCAGCCCCTTGTTGTTGATGTCCTCCACCGACACCTCGGCGATGGACCAGGCAACGGCGTGCTTGCGCACCTCAACCGCCACGAGCTCTCGCTGCCGTGTGGTGAGCAGCTTGCTGTCGCGGAGCAGCGGATGCCGGAAGCGAGGCGGCAGCACCACCGCCGCCGCCACCAACGGGCCCGCATAGGCCCCGCGCCCAACCTCATCCATGCCGCAGAGGCGGAAGGCGCGCCAATCGTCGACCGCGAAGGTGGTGGTGATGTAGTGGCGCAGACCGAACCGCGGCATGACCTGGCGCAGAAGTGTACCCGGGCCCGGCCGCTTGCCCTCTGTTACTTTGGGGCCGTCTCGATCCGCTCCGAGGTGGCCACCATCGCCAGCAAGCGACCCGCATCGCAGGCTTCCACGCAGCCGTTTGTCACCCGGCGGAGCACGCTCGCCTTCTCGGTGGCGAGCCTCGTCGCGGGGGTCGGGTTCGAAGCGGTGCTCAGCACTGACGCTTCGACGTCCGGGACCACGGGCATGCTGCTGGCGGTCACGTTGTCGGTGTGGCTCGTCGCCGGCGTAGTGGCCTGGATCGCCGGGGTGATACTGGCGTTGCGCGTCAACTCGCTGCTCTGGCTTGTGGTCGCGATCATGCCCTTCCCGCCGGTCAACTCGCTGATCACCGCGATGTTCTGCCCGGCGACACCGACCAAACGCGCATGACGTCGCCCCATGTGCTCTGGACCGACGTCGCGCCGCGCGACGGCCTGCAGAACATCGACGAGTCGGTGTCCACCGAAGCCAAGCTGCGCCTGGTGCGCGGACTGCTGGCGGCGGGAGTCCCACGTGTGGAAGCGACAGCGTTCGTCTCGCCGCGGTGGGTGCCACAACTTGCAGACGCGGCTGAGGTGATCGCCGGTCTCCGCGATTCGCTGGACCGTGTCCGCGTGCTCATTCCCAACCGCAAAGGCCTCGATCTCGCGCTGCAGCACGGCGTTCGCGACGTGCTGCTGACGATCGGCGCCACCGAGACGTTCAACCGGCGCAACGTGAACCGCGGCGTCGACCAGTCGCTCGCCGACCTTGCGGACATCACGCAGGTTGCGCGCGATGCCGGATGCACTGTTGACGTGGCGCTGTCGGTGAGCTTCGGATGCCCGTTCGAGGGAAGGGTCGACCCTCACCGGGTGGTCGAACTCTGCACGCGTATCGCCGGCCTGGGCGCCGCCGAAATCGGCATCGCCGACACGATTGGTGTGGCCACACCCAAGACGGTGGGCGCGATGCTTGCGCTGGTCGCGGAACGATTGCCGCTGGAGCGGATCAGCATGCACTTCCACGACACGCGCGGGCTGGGTGTGGTCAACGTTGTCACTGCATACCAGGCCGGTGTGCGGCGTTTCGACGGATCCGCAGGGGGAGTGGGCGGCTGCCCGTTTGCCCCACGCTCCACAGGCAATGTGTGCAGCGAGGATGCGCTGACAGCGCTCGAAGCAGCCGGTGCCAGCTTCGACGCCGATATTGCGCGGCTCTGCGACGTCTCGTCGCAGCTGGAGGCCGACCTTGGCCGCGCGTTGCCGGGCAAGCTGTACCGGGCCGGCGTGTGGCGCGACGAGCCACTGGTTGCGCCGGTGACGAGCGGTGGCTGAACCCGCGCCGCGGAGCGGCGTGCACCACGACGACGAGACGCTGACGCGGCTGGAGCAGGCTCGCGCCGGCGGGCCTGAGCGTCACCGCCGCAAGCTCGCAGAACAGGAAAAGCTCATGCCACGCGAGCGTTTGCGCCTGCTCTTCGATCCAGATTCTGTCTTCGTGGAGGACGGCCTGCTCGCCGGCAACCAGGATCCGGAGCTGCCCGCCGACGGTGTGATCACTGGCATCGGCACATTGCACGGCCGGACTTGTGCGGTGATGGCCAACGACCCCACAGTGAAAGCGGGATCGTGGGGCGAGCACACGGTGGAGAAGATCGTCCGCATCCAGGAGACCGCTGAACGCTTGCAGATTCCCTTGGTGTACCTCGTGGATTCCGCAGGTGCGCGAATCACCGACCAGGTGGTGATGTTCCCCGGCAGACGTCATGCCGGGCGGATCTTTCATAACCAGGTGCGGCTCTCGGGCCAGGTGCCGCAGGTGTGCGTGCTGTTCGGTCCCAGCGCAGCCGGCGGCGCCTACATTCCAGCGTTCTGCGACGTGGTCATCATGGTCGAGGGCCACGCCTCCATGTACCTCGGCTCGCCCCGCATGGCAGAGGTCGTCGTCGGCGAGCGTGTGAGCCTCGAGGAGATGGGTGGTGCTCGCATGCACTGCACGGTGAGCGGCTGCGGCGACGTGCTGGTGAAGAACGAGCACGAGGCGATCGACTCCGCCCGTCGCTATCTCAGCTACATGCCACAGAGTTGGCGAGACCAGCCTGTGGCCGCCGCGCTGCAGGAGCCGGAGAGCGCAGCGTCCATATCCAGCGTCATTCCCGAGCAGCCGTCGCGCGGTTACGACGTCATGGATGTCATCCGCGCGCTGGTTGACGCCGCGTCGTTCTATGAGATCAAACGGCTCTTCGCACGCGAGGTGGTGTGTGGTTTCGCGCGTCTCGACGGCAGAGTGATCGGCGTGGTGGCCTCACAGCCTCGCTTCAAAGGCGGTGTGCTGTTCGTCGACTCCGCCGACAAGGCGTCGCGGTTCGTGTCGTGCTGCGACGCATTCAACATTCCGCTGCTGTTCCTCGCCGACGTGCCGGGGTTCATGATCGGCACCGCTGTTGAGCGCCAGGGGATCATCCGACATGGAGCGAAGATGATCGCGTCCCTGTCGCAGGCAACTGTCCCCAAGGTCTTGGTGATCATGCGCAAGGCATACGGCGCAGGCCTGTACGCGATGAACGGGCCGGCGTTCGAACCGGACTGCACCATCGCGCTGCCCTCGGCGCAGATCGCCGTCATGGGTCCCGAGGCAGCGATCAACGCGGTGTACTACAACAAGATTCAGGAGCTCGATGAGAGCGAACGCGACGCCTACGTGCGGCAGCTGCAGGACGAATATCGCGAGGACATCGACATCTTCCGCCTCGCCTCGGAGCTCATCGTCGACGCGGTGGTGCCTGCTGATGAGCTGCGCGCTGAGCTGATCCGCCGCTTCGCTGTGTATGCGACGCGGCAGCGCGACAACCCGTCGCGCCACAGGCCGGTCACGCCCGTATGAGTACGGGGCGGAGCCCCGGTGCGGAGGAGCAAGGTCCCGGGACGTTGGAATTTGCGGCGCGACGGGACCGCTTGGACAACGACCACCTCCGACTGCTGCTTGGGTTCGTTCTGCGCCCGGATTCCAATTGCCTCGACGTTGGCGCCCACGAGGGGCTGTGGCTTTCTGAGTTCGTACGCCTTGCCCCGAGGGGCAAGCACATGGCATACGAACCGCTGCCGCATCTCGCAGGACAATTGCGGCAGCGCTTTCCGAGCATTGCCGTGCGCCAAAAGGCCTTGTCCAACTCTCCAGGTGAGAGCGACTTCGTGTTCGTTCCGGAGATGCCGGGATACAGCGGTCTCCGCGAGCGCCACTATCCGGGAGTCGTGACCAAGCAAAGAATCCGAGTTCTCACAGAACGGCTCGACGACGCCTGGCCCCGCCGCCGGCGTCTCGCCGTCATGATCGTGGACGTTGAGGGCGCGGAGCGCCTTGTGTTTGAGGGCGCAATCGGGACTCTTCGGCGGAGCCGCCCAACCATTGTCTTCGAGCACGGCATTGGCGGTGCCGACCGCTACGACACAAAGCCACGGGACATCCATGACCTGTTGGTACGAAACGTCGGTCTCAGGATCTTCGACCTGGATGGAGGCGGCCCGTTTTCGGTGCAGGCATTCGAGGACGAATATGCTTCAGGGCGGCATTGGAACTTCGTGGCGCACGAATGAGCGTGATCAGCTGCTGCCCCGGACGTGGTGCTCCAGCGGTCCGGGAAAGGCCCGCTCAGCAGCGGCCTCCAGTCGCCGTGCGTGGTGCCGCACGAACAGCACGCTCGCAGCCAGCACCGCAACGCCGAGCACGCCGAGTCCTATGTCGACGGGCGTGCTGAAGCGGTTGATGGCATCGCCCAGCAAATACGCGAGCACACCCCAGAACGTCGCCCACACCACAGCGCCTGCGGCGGTGAAGAGCATGAAGCGCAGCGGGTGCATCCGGTTGGTGCCCGCCAGGAACGCCGCGTAGGTGCGCAGGATGACGATGAAGCGTCCGAAGAACACAACAGCACCACCGCGGCGAAGGAAGACGTAGCGCCCCACCTTGAGACGCCGCTCATCCAGCCGGATGTACCGGCCATAGCGCAGCAGCAGCGGGTAGCCGCCGAACCAGCCGATGGCGAAGCCCACGGCACTGCCCACCACGGCGGCGCCGATGGCCGCCGGGATGATCCCGCCGATGGCCAGCCGGTGTGTCGTCCCGGCGTACACCGCGGCAGCGATCAGCGCCGTCTCCCCGGGCAGAGGGATGCCGATGCTCTCGACGCATACGAGGAAGAACACGGCGAGGTAGCCGTAGGTCGCGAGCAGCTGGGTCACGCCGCGACATGGTGCGGCAGCGGCACGAGCCGGGCTGTTAGAAGCTGGGCTGTCCCGGGTTTGCCGCCTGGCTCGAAGCGCCGCCGGTGGTGAACTGCCCCGCGCCGCCGCTCCCCGGAGCCGGCGCGATGAGCGACGCCCGCCACACCAGCCGGTCGTAGTCCTGCCACCAGGGGTTGCAGGTGATCATGGTCAGGTCGTACCCGCTGGTTGGCACGAGCTGGGACACCTGCGAGGGCGGCAGGTCCCACACGTTCGTGATCCGGTACACGAAGGTGTGGCAGGCCTTGTCCTCGATGGTGATGGTCTCGCCCACACCCAGCTGGTCGATGTGCTCGTAGTCCGGCTCGCGGTGGAAGGCGATGATGACGTTGCCCTGCTGGCCGGGGTTGGGCGTGCCGTGGTAGTGGACCATTGACCGCTGGTTGAGCAGGTCCCAGGTGCCGTCGCCGGCGACTCCCGCATAGCCGTACTGGGGCAGCCCGGTGAAGGTGACGACCGCGTAGTCGCTCGGCGAGCTCGACCCGCAGGTGGTCTTGCCCACGTCGCTGCTGCCACCGTGAGCCGGTCCGACCAATGCCGCCGACCCGCCGTTCTTCCAGGCCTGGAGCGCGCTCTGGTCGGCGCTGCCCCGCGAGAACACGCCGAGCAGCGGCCCCACGATGAGCGCCACCCCGGCCACCACCGCGGCGACACCGACCACCAGCATGGCGATCCAGAGCTTGCCCAGCGGACGGGCGAGCAGTCGCCGGCGCTGCTGTCCGGCGCCGCCGGCAGCCATGTCGTGAGCCATCGGCACCACGATACCGCGCGCCGCTCAGCGGAGCAGTCGCCGCCGAGCGACTCCGTGCAGCGATCCGGCGACGATCAGTGGCGGCGGGGCGCCCTGGGTCGCTTGCGGCCGTAGGCCACGCCCTCGGCGACGGGGTCGAAGGGCTGGGCCGGGGCGGACGCCGGAGTGATGCCATCCCCTTGGACGAAGACCTTGCGGGGGCCGACGTCGATGAGGTACGCGGTCGCCGTGCCGCCGCTGCCGTCCGGCAGGACCGAGATGTCGGTGACAGTGCCGGTGCGCCGGCTCCCCCCGTAGGGGAAGCTCACCCGGGTGCCGATCGTGATGTCCTGCCGGGCCTCAGGGCTCATCGAGGAGCGGTGCGGAAGCAGTCGCTGCAGTAGACGGGCTTGTCACCCCGCGGCTGGAAGGGCACCCGGGCAATGCCGCCGCAATTGGCGCAGGTCACCTCGTACATCTGCCGCTGCCCACCGTTGCGGCTGTAGCCGCCGCCACCGCCGCCGCCGTAGCCGCCGCCACCACCACCGCCGGCGGCACGCCGGGCGGCGCGGCAGCTGGGGCACCGCGACGGGGGATTGGTCAGACCGCGGGAGGCGTAGAACTCCTGCTCACCCTCGGTCCAAATGAAGTCAACGCCGCAATCGCGGCAGCGCAGGGTCTGGTCTACCGACACGCGCCAAGTCCTCCTACCGGCGCGTTGATCGGCGCCTGGAAAAAAAATACGTGCTCAAACAATACACGGTCATGGGCGGCCGCGAAAGGGACAAGCACGTCACGGACCGGGACGCCGGACAGGCGTGACGGGATAGGATCTGCGGAATCCCGGACAGGAGCGGGTCGCTGCCGCAACAGGGCGGGGCGATGGCCGCCGGTGGGATCGGAGGATTGTGCCCATGCCGCGCCCTCATCACCGTCTCTTCACGTCGGAATCGGTCACCGAGGGGCACCCCGACAAGGTCGCCGACCAGATCAGCGATGCGGTCCTCGACGCCGTCATGGCCAAGGACCCGCTGGGGCGCGTGGCGTGCGAGACGGCGCTGACAACCGGCACGGTGGTTGTCTTCGGCGAGATCACAACAGACGCCTATGTCGACATCCCCGGCATTGTCCGCAACACAATCCGCGAGATCGGCTACGTGCGGGCCAAGTACGGGTTCGACCACGAGACCTGCGGCGTGCTCGTCGGCATCAACGAGCAGTCACCGGACATCGCCCAGGGAGTGCAGACCGGTGGCGCCGGCGACCAGGGAATGATGTTCGGCTACGCCTGCGAGGAGACCCCCGAGCTGATGCCGGCCCCGATCCAGCTAGCCCACAGCCTTGCCCGCAGGCTCTCCGAGGCGCGCCGGGACGGCACGCTGCGCTGGGCGCGGCCGGACGGCAAGACCCAGGTGACTGTCGAATACGACGAGACCGGCATGCCGCGCCGGGTCGACACCGTGCTGGTGAGCGTGCAGCACAGCGAGGACGTGTCGCAGGAGCAGGTGTTCGACGATGTGCAGCGGCATGTCGTCGACGCGGTGGTGCCGGCAGAATTGCTCGACCAGCGCACCAAGCGCTTCGTGAACCCCACCGGCCGCTTCGTCCGGGGAGGCCCCATCGCTGACGCCGGCCTGACCGGTCGCAAGATCATCGTGGACACCTACGGTGGCTACGCTCGCCACGGCGGCGGAGCCTTCAGCGGCAAGGACCCGACAAAGGTGGACCGCAGCGCCGCGTACGGCGCCCGCTGGGTGGCCAAGAACGTGGTGGCCGCCGGGCTGGCGGCGCGTTGCGAGATCCAGGTCGCCTACGCCATCGGCGTGGCGAAGCCCGTCTCGGTGAACGTCGACACCTTCGGCACCGAGCGGGTCCCCGCCGAGCGCATCGAGGCGCTGATCGATGAGTACGTCGACCTCTCGCCCTTCGGCATCATCAGCACCCTCGAGCTGCGCCGTCCCCTCTACCGCCAGGTGGCGGCCTTCGGACACTTCGGGCGCCACGATCTCGACCTCCCCTGGGAGCGGACCTCGCTCGCCGAGGAGTTCGCCCGAGAGGCCGAGACCCAACCCCTGGCCGGCTCGGTCGTCGCGAGCTGAGGCTTCGGTGCCGCTGCACGTCCTGGTGCTGGCAGGGGGCAGCGGCACCCGGCTCTGGCCGCTGAGCTCGGCCGGCACCCCAAAGCACCTGCTGCCGCTGGGTCCTGGCGGCGTGTCCCTGCTGCGCGCGACCCTGGACCGCGTGGGAAGTGTCGGCGACACGGTGCACGTGGTGACAGCGGCTTCCCAGGCGAGCCAGTGTGGCGAGGAACTCGCCACTGCCGGCCTCGATCCTTCTGCAGTCATCGCCGAGCCTGAGGCTCGGGGAACGGGTCCGGCGCTGGGCCTGGCCACAGCACTGCTCGCCCGGCGCGACCCCGAGGCGCTGATCCTCTCGGTCCATGCCGACCACCGTGTGGGGGATGCGGATGCCTACCGGCAGGCGGTGGTTGCCTCGGCGGGCTGGGCGCTTGCCGCCGGCAGCCTGGCAACAGTGGGGCTGACACCAGCCTACGCCTCGGTCGGCATGGGGTACGTCGAGAAGGGCTCCGCGATGGACCC
>JAFAJR010000022.1 GCA_019236085.1 Candidatus Dormiibacterota bacterium | reverse complement strand
CATCCACTCCGGCTCGGCCTTGTGCTGCGATATCGCCGCCACAACCTCGGGCGACAGCCCCTTCTGGGTGCGGAAGACCGAAGCGTCCTCGTCGTGAAAGCCGAACTTGTAGTCCTTGGTGAGGTCTCTCGCCTGCACTGCCATCAGCTCACTCCCGCCGCCACCGGCTCGCCGACGATGGGCTCGTAACCGCCGGACTCGATCTCGTTCGCCAGCTCTGCGCCGCCCGACCTGATGACGCGGCCGTCATGCAGGACGTGCACGCGGTCCGGCTTCAGGAATTCCAGGATGCGAGGGTAGTGCGTGATAACCAGCGCGCCCATCTCAGGACCGGCGAGCCGCATCACGCCCTCTGCAACAGTGCGCAACGCGTCGACGTCCAGGCCGGAGTCCGTCTCGTCGAGGACGGCCAGCTTGGGACGGAGGATCGCCAGCTGCAGGATCTCGCTGCGCTTCTTCTCACCGCCGCTGAAGCCGTCGTTGATGTAGCGCGAGCGGAAGCTCTCGTCTACCTTGAGCGCTGCCATCTCATCGTTCAGGCGCTTGAGGAACTCGCGGGCCGGCAGCTCCTTCCCCTGGCCGCGCAGGGCGGCGCGGAGGAAGTTCACCACCGTCACGCCGGGAATGGCCGTCGGGTACTGGAAACAGAGAAACAACCCGAGGCGGGCCCTTTGATCAGCGGACAGCGCGAGCACATCCTCGCCGCCGAAGCTCACAGATCCCGCGATGACGTGGTACTTGGGGTGCCCCATGAGGGTGTAGGCCAAAGTGCTCTTGCCCGATCCGTTGGGGCCCATCAGCGCATGCACCTGGCCCTGTGGCACCTCGAGGCTCACGCCCTTGAGGATCTCCCGGTCCTCGACGCTGACCCGCAACCCGTCGATGAGAAGCCCGCCGCCGGCCGCCATCAGTGCGTGCCCTCCGGCGCCGGGGCGATGGTCTGCAGCATCGACTGGTCGTGGATCAGGTCGGCAAGAGTCGTTTCGCTCAGGACCGCGTCGATGGACTGCTTGAGCCGCTGCCAGAGACCCCGCGAGGCGCATTCGCCCTCACGGACGCAGGTCCCGCTCACGTAACCGGACGCGACGCACTCGACCGGCGAGACCTCGCCCTCCAGGATCCGGACCACCTCGAGGACGGTGATGTCCTCGGCGGGCCGCGTCAGCGAGTAGCCGCCGTGGACTCCGCGGGTGCTTTCGACAAGGCCGCCCCGGCGGAGCTGCGCAGCCAGCTGCTCGAGGTAGGCGAGCGGAAGATGCTCCACCCTGGCCACCTCGGCGATGCTCAACGGCCCGTGGCCGTAGCCCCGGGCGAACTCGGTCATCATGCGAAGCCCGTAGTGGGCTTTGGAGCTCACCCGCATGGAGAACGGCGCCGCCACCGGCGGATGCTCCACGCCGACGGCCACCGGTGCCTGTGAAATTCCGACTGTCATGGTCAGAATTATACCGCCGCGGGCCGGGCCTCGCTCTCAGAATGAGGGCTCGATGCTGCTCCGAAGGACACAGCTGGCGGTGTGTGCGCTCCCGTGCCTTGCGGCGCTCGCCGCCTGCGGCTCGGGCGAGACCGTCGGCACGCCCACCACCACGCCATTGCCGGTCGCCGATCTCCAGCGGCTCTACGTTCAAGCCGCCGACACCTACAACACCGCAGAGGTGCCGGTGGTGCAGGCGGAATACGCACATTGCTCCTCGGGCCCCGGCTCGCCCAACCTCCCGGCGTGCGAGCAGGCGCTGTCCGCGGACCGTCAAGCAACGCTCTCCTTTGACAACGCCATGCGCCAGCTGACGTTCCCCGAGGCCGCCCGGGCCGATGTGGCCAAGCTGCTCGACGACGACTCCAAGTTGGAGGCGCTGCTCGAGCAGGCGGCAACAGCACCCAGCCTGACGGTGATCCAGTCGCTTTCCAGCCAGATCTTCACGCTGCTCAACGCCACGACCATGGACGCCGCGGCCGTCCGCAAGGACATCGGGCTTCCCAGCGCGACGGCGCCGGGCGCGACCCCCTCGCCGTCGCCCTAGCTCGAGGCGGCGACGCTCAACCCTCGCACCCTGGCGGCCGCCTCGGCCACGGCTCGAACCGCGAAGTCCACCTCGGCCTCCGTGGTGCCCTCGCCCACGCTGAGCCGCAGAGCACACGCCGCTTCGTCCTCCGCCACCCCCATCGCCAGCAGCACGTGGGAGGGTGTCGGTGCGCCGCTGGAGCAGGCCGACCCGCCGGAGGCGCTCACCCCGAGGCGGTCCAGCAGCGTGAGCAGCACGTCGGTCCGGACACCGCGGACTACGAACATCGCCAGCCCCGGCACCCGGGGCGCGCCGGCGCCGGCGAGACGCGCATCCTGCACAGCCGCCGGCAGCCTCTCGACGAGCAGCGAGCCGAGCCGTTCGTCCTGCCGCATGCGTTCATCGCGCCGCTCGGCAAGCCGGCGCAGCGCGGCGGCGAACCCGACGATTCCCGCCACGTTCTCTGTGCCACTGCGGCGGTTGCGCTCCTGGCCGCCGCCTGTGGCCTGGGCTGCGATGGCGACCCCGTGGCGAACCCACAGCGCGCCGGCGCCCTTGGGTCCGCCCAGCTTGTGCGCCGAGAACGTCGCCAGGTCGAGACCGAGCTCGAGCGGGTGCGCCGGCATCCTGGCCAGAGCCTGCACCGCATCCGAGTGGACGAGCGTCCGCGGATTGCGGGCCCGCACGGCTGCAGCGATCGCCGCCACGTCCTGCACCACCCCGCACTCGTTGTTGACGAGCATGACCGAAACTGCGACGGTGTCGTCGCGCACGGCACCGGCCACGGCCTCAGGCGATACCACGCCGCGCTCGTCGCAGGCGACGACGCTGAGAGCCGCCGCTCCAGTCTCCTCGAGGCGCCGCGCGGTTTCCAGCACCGCGTCGTGCTCGATGGCGCTGACCACGATGTGACGGCCGCGCTCGGCTCCGTGACGCTCGAGGGTGCCGCGCAACGCCAGGTTGTCGGCCTCGGTCCCCGACCCGGTGAAGACCAGCTCGCGCTGCTGGCAGCGCAACTCGGCGGCAATGACGTCTCGCGCTGCGTCGACAGCAGCCCGGGCGCGCCGGCCGTCGGCGTGGACGGACGACGGGTTGCCGAAAGCGCCGCCGAGGTAGGGCAGCATGGCGTCGAGGACCCCCGGCGCCAGCGATGTCGTGGCGGCGTGGTCGAGGTAGACCCGGTTCAGCGCACCCCGAGCGTCTTCCACAGCTCCAGCTTGGCGCGCACGGCGCTGATGACAGCCTCGGTGAACTCGTTGGTGAAGGCGTTGCCGCCCAGGTCCGCCGTGCGAGTTCCTGCCGCAACTGTCTCGAACACGCTCTCGTACAGAGCACGCGAGGCGGTGGCACAGCGCGGGTCGGAGACGAAGCCCAGGAGCGAGGCGGCGGCCAGGATCATCGCCATCGGGTTGGCGATGTTCTTGC
>JAFAJR010000169.1 GCA_019236085.1 Candidatus Dormiibacterota bacterium | reverse complement strand
ACCTGGACCAGCGCATCCGCCAGCGCGTGCGCGAGCAGGTGGACAAGAACCAGCAGGAATACTATCTCAAGGAGCAGCTGCGCGCGATCCAGAAGGAATTGGGCCAGGACATCGCCAGCGAGGCGCAAGAGCTGCGCGACCGCGTCGCGGCCAAGGGCATGCCATCCGATGTCGAGGCCAAGGTGCTCAAAGAGGTCACCAAGCTGGAGCGCATGCCGGCCAACAACGCCGAGGTCGGCGTGCTGCGCAATTATATCGACTGGATGCTCACCCTGCCCTGGAAGGACCGCACCGAGGACCACCTGGACACGCGCGAGGTCGAGCGCGTCCTGAACGAGGACCACTATGGCCTGGTCAAGGTCAAGGACCGCATCGTGGACTTCCTGGCGGTGCGCCAGCTGCGCGCCATGCAGGCCCACAAGCAGGTCGTGGCCGAGGGTGAGGCGGAGACGAGCGAGGAGGCCCAGCGCGCCCGCACCCGCGCCATCAACCGCGGCCCGATCCTCTGTCTCATCGGCCCGCCGGGCGTCGGCAAGACGTCACTGGGCGAATCCATCGCGCGGGCGATGGGCCGCAAGTTCGTGCGCATCTCGCTCGGTGGCGTGCATGACGAGGCGGAGATCCGCGGCCACCGCCGCACCTACGTCGGCGCGCTGCCGGGGCGGATCGTGCGAGCCCTCAAAGAGGCGGGCACCAAGAACCCGGTCATCATGCTCGATGAAATTGACAAGGTTGGCAGTGACTGGCGGGGCGACCCCTCCGCGGCATTGCTCGAGGTGCTGGACCCGGCGCAGAACAGCACATTCCGTGACCACTACCTGGAGGTCGACCTCGACCTTTCCGAGGTGCTGTTCATCCCCACGGCTAACGTGTGGGAGACGATCCCCGCGCCGCTGCTGGACCGCATGGAGCTGATCAAGCTCGACGGGTACACCAGCGACGAGAAGCTTGCGATCGCCCGGGACCACCTGCTGCCGCGCCAGACCGAGCTGGCCGGCCTGCGCGAAGGCGAGATGACAGTCGAGAGCGACGCAGTTCTGGACATCATTGGCGGCTACACACGGGAGGCGGGCGTTCGCGGACTGGAACGCGAGCTGGGCAAGCTGGCGCGCAAGGTGGCGACTGGCTTCGCCAAGGGCACCGCGACGCCGCCGGTGACCGTGACCCGGGGCGAGGTTCGCACCTACCTGGGCCGGCCACGGTTCGACGACGAGGTGGCGGCGCGCACAGCGGTCCCCGGTGTGGCGACAGGCCTGGCGGTCACCGGGACCGGCGGCGACGTGCTGTTCATCGAAGCCGCGGCAGCGTCGGACAATGGAGACCTGCTGCTCACGGGCCAGCTCGGCGATGTCATGAAGGAGTCGGCGCAGATCGCGCTGAGCTATGTGCGGTCTCACGCGGCCGAGCTCGGCATCACCGCCGAGGCTGCCGGCAGGGGCTTCCACATCCATGTCCCCGAGGGCGCAGTTCCCAAGGACGGCCCTTCGGCCGGGGTCACGATGACCACTGCCATCGTCTCGCTGCTCACCGGGCGCGCGGTGCGCGGCACAGTCGGAATGACCGGCGAGGTCACGTTGCAGGGCCTGGTGCTGCCCATCGGCGGGGTGAAGCAGAAGGTCCTCGCGGCCCACCGCATGGGACTTCGCGAGGTGGTGCTGCCCCGGCGCAACGAGAAGGACATCGATGACGTCCCCGAGAGCGTGCGGTCCCAGATGCTCTTTCACTTCGCAGGCAGCGTCCCGGAGGTGCTGGCCGCGGCGCTCGACCCGGCCGAGGCCGAGCACAAGGCGGCCTGAGCCATGTGCCTGCTCATCGGATTCCTGCTGCTCACCGCGTTGCTGTTCGGCCTGGCCGTCGCGGTGCACGCGCTCTGGTGGCTGCTGCTGGTGATGGTCGCGCTGTGGCTGGTCGGGTTCCTGTTCCGGCCGCGGGGCCGCTGGCGCTTCTGACGAGCCTCGGCTGACCGCATGAGCCGGCGGGCGTGGGTGCTCTTCGCCCTGATGGGCGTGATCTGGGGCATCCCGTACCTGCTGATCAAGGTGTCGGTCGCTTCGCTGTCGCCGGCGACGCTGGTCATGCTGCGCACCGCCGCCGGCGCCGCGTTGCTCCTGCCCGTCGCCCTGGCCCGGGGCGAGGTGCGGCCGCTTCTGGCGCGCTGGCGCTGGGTGCTCCTCTACACGCTGGTGGAGCTGGGGTTCACCTGGTTCCTTCTGTCTGACGCCGAGACCCGGCTCAGCAGCTCGCTCTCGGGCCTGCTGGTGGCGACCGTCCCTCTGGTCGGGGCCGTGATCGGGATCGCCGGACGGGCATCCGACCGGATGCGGCTGCGCCAGGTGGCGGGCTTGGCGGTTGGCCTGGCAGGGGTCGCCGCGCTGGTCGGGCTCGACATCTCCCGGCTGGACCCGAGGGCCCTTGGCGAGATCGCGCTAGTCGTTCTCGGCTATGCGCTGGGTCCACTCATCGTCTCCCGGCGGCTCGGGGAGGTGCCGGCGCTGGGGGTGGTGGCCGTCTCCCTTGTGCTGACGGCGCTGGCCTATGCGCCGGCGGGCATCCTGCAGCGGCCGGCGTCTGTCCCAGGACCCGAGGTGATCGCCGCCGTGGCCGTCCTCGCCGTGGTGTGCACAGCTGCAGCGTTCCTGGTCTTCTTCGCGCTGATCGCGGAGGCCGGGCCGGTGCGGGCCACCATCATCACGTACGTCAACCCGGCGGTCGCCCTGGTCCTCGGCATCGTGCTGCTACACGAGCCGCTGACCGCCGGGGCAGTGGTGGGCCTGGCGCTGATCGTCGCCGGGTCCTACCTCTCCACCCGGCCGGTGGCCGGCGGGTCGCCGGCTCGCACCGACGTGGCAGAGCCCGCCGCAGCGCCTTCCTGACAAATCGCGGGCTCCAGCGTAGCGTTTCAGTACAGCGCGGCTATCCTTCTTTCGTCATGACCGATGCCGGCGGCGTCGTCGGCGCGCCGCGATGGTCCGCCGAGACCCCACGCAGCATCATGGAACGGCTCGTGGCCGACGCCCTGCGCATCGTCGACGCCGATCGCTGCACGCTGACCAGCCTCGACCGTTCGGTGATGCGGGTCGAGGCAAGCCGGGAACGCGACGGCGGTGCGCCGGTCTTCGTCGGCGCTGAGTACCCCCTGGCCGAGGTGCAGCAGCAGCCGCTGCTCCGCGAGGCCGTGACCACCGGGGACATCGTCACCGGCACGGGATTCAGCGAGACGGCGAGCGGCGACGAACAGACCCAGGCCACGCTCACAAAGGTCCGCCGCGTCGCCATCATCCCGCTGAGCGTGGAGGGGACGGTGATCGCGCTGCTGCTACTGAGCCGTTATGAGGACCGTGACTTCGAACGTGCCGAGCTCGATCTCATGCGGCCCTTCGGCGCGCTTGCCGCAGTGACGCTGCACTCCGTGAGATTGCTGGAGGAGGTGAGCAGCACCCAGCGCCGCGCGCTCGATGCCCTGACCCAAATCTCTCAGCACCTGGCGGCGAGCGGAGACCCCACCGCCTTCTTCCTGCACATGACCGACACCATCGCCGGCCTCGCCGGCGGCCGGCGTGCCGCCTTCTGGATCCTCGAAGGCAACGAGGTGGTAGCCCAGCCGGCGGCCGGCTTCTCGCCGGAGCAGCTGCGGGGCATGCGCCTGCCTTTCGACGTCGACCAGCAGCCCCGGCTGCGCCGGGTGATGTTCGGGGGCGAGGCGGTGCGCTTCAGCGCCGGAGACTTCGACCCGCCGGATCCAATGCACGCGCTGGTGCAGCTGATGGAGGTCCAGGACGGCATGGCCGTCCCCTGGCGGACTGCCGAGCAGACGATCGGCGTGCTCATGGCCTACGACGCCGTGCATGGCTGGGGCGGCCAGGAGGAGTGGATGCTCCGGCTGTGCGCGCGCACTTCGGCGCTGGTGTGGCAGGGGTACGAGGCGGAGCGCCGTGCCGCTGAGCTGAGCGCCCGCGAGGTGGAGCGGATGGCCGAGCACGCCTCGCGCATCGCCAGCCTGGACGAGCAGAAGTCGGAGTTCCTGCGCCTGGCATCGCACGAGCTGCGAACCCCGATGACCCTGGTCCGCGGCTATCTCTCGATGCTCGAGGAGGGCACGCTCGGCCAACTGCCCCCCGAGGCCGCGGCGGTGCTGCCCATCATGAGCAGCCGCACCGCGCAAATGGGACACCTGGTTGAGCAGATGCTCATGGCCAGCCGCGCCGAGGAGGCGGGCTTTCAGCCCCAGCTGGCGGCTGTCGACGTGGTGGAGCTTGTGGGACGCGTCTCCGCCTCCCTGCGCCAGCTGCCCAGAGCGGCGGTGGTCACGGTCACCGGTTCGCAGCCCGCGGTGGCGGCCGCCGACCCGGAGAAGACTGGAACCATCCTGGAGAACCTGCTGAGCAATGCCATCAAATACTCACCCGACAACGATGCGGTGGACGTCCGGGTGACCCGCGACGGCGAACTAGTGCGGGTGGCGGTGACCGACCACGGGATCGGCATCTCCGGGGAGGACATGGCGACGCTGTTCCAGCCCTTCGGCCGGGTGCGCAGTGCCCAGACCGAGGCGATAGAGGGGACCGGCCTGGGCCTGTACCTCGCCCGGCGTCTGGCGCGGCAACAGGGCGGGGACATCGAGGTGGCGTCGCAGCCGGGCACCGGCAGCACCTTCACCCTGGTTCTGCGCGCCGCGGTTTGAATCAGCTCCGGCCTGTGGTAGCATCGGGCTTGACCTAGCGCCGCTAGGTCTTATTTGTGTTCGAGGCAATACACCCGTGGCTACGGCGAAGGGCGGCTCTTCCATCATCACGCTGCAGTGTTCGGACTGCAAGCGGCGGAACTACACCACGACCAAGAACAGGCGCAACGATCCGGACCGTCTGGAGCTGAGCAAGTTCTGCCGCTGGTGCCGCCGGCACACGCAGCACCGCGAAACCAAGTGAACCGAGGGGCGTAGCTCAGCTGGTAGAGCATCGGTCTCCAAAACCGAGGGTCGCGCGTTCGAGTCGTGCCGCCCCTGCCATCAACCAACTAACGGATCAACAAGGAGGCAACTGCGAAGGTGGCCAAACGAGTGCCCGCGGCTTCCAGGCCACGGAATCCGGTGCCGCCTATCGCTGGGGCCGAGGGAGGCAATTACTTCAGGCAGGTATGGCAGGAGCTCAAGAAG
>JAFAJR010000303.1 GCA_019236085.1 Candidatus Dormiibacterota bacterium | reverse complement strand
GGAGACGGCGCCCTCGCCGCCGGGCGCGACCGAGGCGGCCTTCAAGGCCACAAGCCGAGCCACCAGGGTGAGGAAGTCCGCGATGTCCTTGAGGGGCAGGGTGTCGCCGTCGGCGCGCATCCGCTCCCGGAAGGCCGAGGTCACCGGTCCGACGCTGACGCCCATGAGGTCGATGTCGCCGCGCTGCGCCAGCCGCACCAATTCCTCGAGCTCGCCCGAGTAGCCGTCAACTTCCACCGGGAATCGGGCCGGCGCAGCAGTTCCAGGCCGGGGATCGCTCACGCCGTCACATGGTAGAGGCGGCCCGGCGCGGACGCCGGGGCGCAGGCTCGGCGGCGGACCCTTCGTGCAGCAGCTCCCTGGCGCGGGCCCTGGCAGCGGCGGTGAGCCGCCCCGATAGCAGCCGGGCGATCTCATCGACCCTCTCGTCGCCCTGCACCGTTATCGCCGTCGCGGTGCCCTCCGCGCCGCTACTTCCGCGCCGCAGCACGAGGTGGTCCGAGGCCCTGGCGGCCACCTCGGCGCGATGGGTCACTGCGATGACCTGGCGCCGGCCGCCTATGGCGGCCAGCGTGTCACCGACGCGGGCCGCTGTCTCGCCCCCGATGCCGGTGTCGACCTCGTCGAGCACGAGGCACACCGGCTCGCTCTCGGCGACGACGGCGCTCAGCGCCAGCGCCAGTCGCGACAGCTCTCCGCCGGACGGGCCCTCGCCCAGCGGCGCCGGCAGCATGTCCCGGTGGGTGGCCAGGCGGAACTCGACATCATCGGTTCCGTGCTCATGACACCGCACCGGCAGTCCGTCGCCGAGGTCCAATCCGTCAGCCGCCGGTGTTGCGCCGAGCAGCACCCGGAACCGGGCGTGGGGCAGCTCCAGCCGATGCAGCTCACCCGACACCTGACGCTCGAGGGTCCTAGCTGCCGCTCTGCGCAGCCGGCTGAGCTCGGCCGCGGCCGAGGCGGCCTCGGCTGCCGCGCATTCGACGGCGCCGCTGAGCTCGTCGACGCGGTCCCTGCCCTCGGCTGCGTCGACAGTGCGCCGGGCAGCAGCCAGCGCGGCAAGCCCAGCGTCGAGAGAACCGAACCGCCGGGTCACCCTGGCGAGCAGATCGAGGCGCTCGTCCACCTCTGCCAGGCGGCCGGAGTCGAGGCTGACGGTGTCGA
The DNA here is from genome assembly GCA_019236085.1 of Candidatus Dormiibacterota bacterium. Classification (GTDB taxonomy): domain Bacteria; phylum Chloroflexota; class Dormibacteria; order Aeolococcales; family Aeolococcaceae; genus JAFAJR01. Next base: position 13,982 of record JAFAJR010000303.1, on the reverse strand, counting down.
GCGCGTGCAGGCAGTCGCGGCGAAGCTCGCGCGCCCGTTCCACCAGGTCCGTCCCGGCCTCGACCAGGGGTTCGAGCGACGTGTCCAGCGCGGCTGCGTCCTCGATGCCGGGCAGAACCGCGGCGAGGACATCGGCGGCGCCGCCCTCGCCGCCGCCGGCGTCGGCCAGTTCCGAGAGCGCCGCGCGGATGGCTGCCGCGTGGCGAAGCCTGGCCCGCTCCACCACGAGTGCCTGGTCCTCGCCGGAGATGAGGCTCAGCGGGTCCAGGTCAGCGATGATGTCGCGCGCTGCCGCAACCGTTTCGGCGGAGCGTCCCGCCGCTTGCCGGGCCGCCGCCAGCTCAGCGCGCGCCGCTCTCCAGGCGCCGACCGCGAGCCCGGTGCGCCGCAGCGCTGCCGCAACAGCCTCGCCCCCGGCGTCATCGAGCACCGACCGCTGCGCCGCAGGCCGCAGGAGGCGCTGGCTGGCGCCCTGGGCTGTGACGTCCACCAGCTGGTCGCCGATCTCGCGCAGCACCGCGGAGGACACCAGCGACCCGTTGACCCGGCACGCGCCGCGAACGGTCCTCCCGATCTCCCGGCTCAGCGCTAGCAGGTCGTCCTGTGGGATGCCGAGCTCGTCCAGGCGGGTGCGCACCGCCTTCGGGGGGTCCTCGAACACTGCCCGCACCCGCGCTGTCTCAGCGCCTGCCCGCACCAGGGCCGGATCGGCGCGACCGCCCAGCGCAAGACGCAGCGCCGCCAGGCACATGGACTTCCCGGCGCCGGTCTCGCCACTCAGCACCGTGAAGCCGGCTCCAGGCTGCAGCAGCGCCGACCGGATCACGGCGACGTTCTCGATGCTGAGCTCACGAAGCATCACGCTGTCCCCTGTCGGACTCGGGAAGGCGCTCCACCGGGTCCTTGTGCGGCACGCCGAAGCGGAACTTCTCGCGCAGCCGGTCGTGGAACGACGGCGAATCGCTGAAGCGCACAACCTCCAGGTCAGGCCCGGGATGGATGGCGACCTCACCACCGTCCTCGGCGTTGACCACGGAGATGCCGTCGGCGGCGATGAAGACGCGGCCGTGGACCACGGTAACCAGCACCCGCACCTCATCGGGAAGGACCAAGGGGCGGCTGATCACCGCGTGGGGGGCCAGCGGCACCACCACCAGCGCGTGCAGCCTCGGGTCGACAGGCGGACCGCCGGCGCTCAGCGCATAGGCGGTGGACCCGGTGGCGGTGGACACCACCACGCCGTCGGCATCGAAGAGACCGAGCACCTCCTCGTCGGCTTCGACGCGAAGCCGGGCGACGCTCGCGTCGCGCGACCGGACCAGGATCTCGTTCAGGGCCAGGGCGGTGCACACCTCGCCGCCCGCAGCGATGCGCGCCTCGATGAGGGACCGCCGCTGGGTGCGATAGCGCTGCTGGGCGAAGCGCTCGATCGCGTCGGTGAGGCCGCTCAGCTCGACGTCGTTGAGGAAGCCTAGCCGGCCACGGTTCACCCCCATGACCGGAATGCCCCGGGGAGCCGCCAGCCGCGCGCCGTACAGGAAGGTGCCGTCACCACCCACGGTGATGAGCAGCACAGTGCCGGCGGCCTCGCGGGCGGTCACCGAGTCGGCATGCTCCAGTGCCGTCCAGGTGGCAAAGCCACAGCGCTTCGCCGTCGCCAGCGCCTCGTCGATCGCAGCGCGTTCGCCGGGATGCAGAAGGAAGCCGATCTTGCCGGTGCTCATCGCATCGCACCCCCCACCACCAGGTGGATCAGCTGCTCCTGGTTGCCCGCAGCGCCCCGGATCGGCGAGGGGAGCGGCGGATGTGGCACTCGAGCGCCGAGCGTCTCGATCGCCCAGCGGCCGAAGTCCTCGACGCCGGCGCCGATGGCGGCCTCGTTGCGGACCACGCCACCCCGGCCGACGGCGCCACGGCCCAGCTCGAACTGTGGCTTGAAGAGCACCACCAGCTCTGCGGGACGCTGCATGAGGGCGAGCACGGATGGCAGCACGGTGCGCAGCGAGATGAAGGACAGGTCCAGGACCGCCAGGTCCGGCGCCGGCCCCGGCAGCGAGCTCAGGGTTCGCACGTTGGTCCGGTCCATCACCGTGACCCGTTGGTCCGTGGCGATCCGCGGGTCGAGCTGGCCCCTGCCGACGTCCACTGCATAGATGTGGTCGGCGCCGCGGTGAAGCAGCACGTCGCTGAAGCCGCCGGTCGAGGCGCCGGCGTCGAGGCAGACCCTTCCGGCGACCGCGACCTCGAACGCATCGAGGCCGGCTGCCAGCTTCACGCCACCCCGCCCGGCCCAGGGGTGATCACGACCCCGCAGCGCAACGCCACTGCTCTCCGCCACCGGCTGGGCGCCGCTGGTGGCGACAGAGCCGTCAACCAGCACCAGTCCCGCGGCGATCAGCGCCTGTGCCCGGGTGCGGTTCTGAGCCAGCGAGCGGCTCACCAGTTCGGCATCGAGGCGGCGGCGGGGGCTGGTCATGGCAGCGATGTTACACAGATCTGTAGTGAACCCGAGTCCAGGTCAGAAGGGGATCTCGTCGGGATCGACGGGACGTGCCCGCGGCCGGGCCGGGGGCGGCGGCGCAGCACTGGCCGCCACGCCGGCCGGCGTCTCAAGGGGTGCCTCGCTGAGAGAGCCATCGGCGCCGATCATCAGCGCCGTCACCCGGCGCTCCGTGCGCTCGAGGAGGTCCTCGCAGTGGCGCGCCAGGCGGACGCCACGCTCGTAGGCTGCGATCGCATCCTCCAGGGCGATGCTCCCAGCCTCGAGGCGCCCGATCAGGGCGTCCAGCTGCGCAAGAGCTGCCTCGTAGGTCAACGTGGCGACCTCGTCGCCGGGTACCGCGTTCATGGGGTCGAACCTCCTGGTTCGGTATCGTACATCTGTTCGTTCTGGCTGGAGGCCCGGATTTCGGTCACCGTGCTGCGCACCGAGCCACGGTAGAGCACTGTTCGGAGGTCGTCTCCAGCTCTCAGGCTCGCCGGGTTCAGGACCGCACGGCCGCCGGCGTCCAGGGTGATCGAGTAGCCGCGTTCCAGTGTGCGCAGCGGCGACAGCGCCTGCAGCTGGGCGCCCCGGCGCTCCAGCCCCGAGCGCCGCTGTCCCACGATCCGCTCCCCTGCCCTGCTGAGCCGTTCGCCGGACCTTGCCAGGCGGCCCCGGGTCACATCGACCTCGCGGAACAGCGCCGCCCGAAGCCGTGCCTGGCGGGCGTCGAGCTCCTGACGATGCCCCGCCAGCCGGCGGCGGGGCGACGAGGCGTCGAGGCGGGCGGCGAGGCCACCGGTCCGCTCCCGGGCCCGGTTCAGCGTCTGACGCGCTCCGTGGCCCAGGCGCAACAGGCGGCGCGCCACCTCCTCCCGCAGCTGGGCCACGCTGGGCACCACCAGCTCGGCGGCCGCCGAGGGCGTCGCCGCGCGCCGGTCGGCTGCCAGGTCGGCGACAGTGGTGTCAGTCTCGTGGCCGATGCCGGTGACTACCGGCAGCCGGCTGGCGCGGATGGCCCTGGCCACCACCTCGCTGTTGAAGGCCATGAGGTCCTCGATCGAGCCGCCGCCCCGGACCAGCAGCACCACATCGGCGCCGCGCACCTCGCCGGCCCGGCGCAGCGCCCTGGCCACCGTGTCGGCGGCGCCTTCCCCCTGCACCGTGGCTGGCGAGAGCACGAGGTCCACGCCGGGTGCGCGGCGCGCCGTGACGGTCACCACGTCGCGGTAGGCGGCGCCGCTTCTCGAGGTCACCACCACCACGCGGCGGGGCAGCACCGGGAGCGGACGTTTGCGCAGCTCGTCGAACAATCCCTCAGTGGACAGGCGCTGTTTAAGCTGCTCGATGGCGAGGGCCAGCGCGCCCACGCCGCTCGGCTCCACGCGGTCCACATAGAGCTGATAGGAGCCGCCCTGCTCGTACACGGAAACGGAGCCGTGCACGATCACGGTCATTCCGTCTGCAGGCCGGAACGGGATGCGCTGCGCCGCAGTCCGCCAGCACACGCACTTCACCGCTGCGCGAGCATCCTTCAAGGTGAAGTACAGGTGGCCGCTCACCGCCGGCGTGAAGTTGCTGATCTCGCCCTCCACCAGCACGTCTTCGAGCTCGGGCCGAGCCGACAGCGCGTCTCGCACCACAGCCGTCAGCTCGCTGACGGTGAAGGCTCTGCCGCTCACACCCGCTCGGAAGCTACCTGACCCAGCACGCCGTTCACGAACGGACCGGCGTCATCGCCCGCATACGTCTTGGCGAGCTCAACGCACTCATCGATGACCACGGCGACCGGCGTTTCGCTTTCGTGCAGCAACTCGTACGCCCCGAGTCGCAGCAGCGCACGCTCCACCTTGCCCAGGTCCTCGAAGGCCCAGTGCTCCGACGCCTCTTCGATGACCCCGTCGACGCGGCGCGAATCGCGCAGGTAGCCGAGCACGATGCGGTGTGCAAATGCCGTGACATCGGACGCTGTGTGCATGTCGGCAGCCTGGTAATCGAGCACCGGGTCGGCGTCCTTGTCAGTGCCTTCCAGCTCGAACAGCACGCGAAGCGCAAGCTCCCGGCCGCGACGGCGTCGCCCGGCCGGCCTGGTGGCGGGCGTCACGCGAAGACGACCTCGCTGACGAAGACGTTGACCTCAGCGACGCGCATCGCCAGCATGCGGTCGATGGCCTCGGCCACGCGGCGCTGCACGGCGGCGCCCACCACAGGCACGTTTCCGCCTGCCTCCATCACGATCCACAGGTCAACGTGCAGCGCTGCTTCTCGCAGCTCGACTCTCACGCCGCGGTGAGCGTGCGAACGGCGGACGATGCGGTCAATCGGTTGAGCCCCGGGGTGGTACATGGCAGCCACGCCCTGCACCTGCAACGCCGCCAGCGCAGCGATGGACGCGACAACCTCGTTGGCCACGCGGGTCGTGCCGAGCGAGCGTCCTTCGACGGGGCGGTCATCGATCTGCACGCCGCTGCTCTCACTCATGGTCAGGCCCGTTCTATGTAGCGGCCACTGCGGGTGTCGACGCGCACGCTGTCACCGGTGTTGACGAAGAGCGGTACGTCGACCACGATCCCTGTCTCGAGCGTGGCCGGCTTGAACGCGGCATTGGCCGTGTCGCCCTTGAACCCCGGCTCGGTCTCCGTGACCTCGAGCGTGACAGCTGTGGGCAGCTCGACGCCGAGCACGCGTCCGTCGAACTGCAGCAGGAACAGCGTGTCGTTCTCGCGGAGATATTGCGTAGCGTCACCCAACTGCTGCGGCGCCAGGGGAAACTGATCGTAGGTGGTGGTGTCCATCACCACGTAGTTGTCACCGTCGCGATAGAGGTACTGCGCTTCGCCGCGCTCGATGCGCGCCCGGCCGAACTTCTCCTCCGGCCGGAACGTCTCCTCCGTGACCGCGCCGGAGACGAGGTTCTTGAACTTGGCTCGTACGAACGCCGTGCCGCGTCCCTGCTTGACATGGGCGAAGTCGACCACCTGGAACAGATCGCCGCCGCGCTCGACGGTGGTTCCGGCACGGAGGTCTCCGGCGTTGATCACCGCTGCTGCCTGTCCTGCACGGCATCCAGCATACGTGCCAACGCGTCCACGGCGAGGACGTAGCCGTCGCCACGCAATCCGGTGATCACCCCGGCCGCGGCGGCGGCGGTCAGCGAGGTGCGCCTGAACTGCTCGCGAGCCAGGATGTTGCTCAGGTGCACCTCGATCACCGGGTGCCCGAACGCCCGCAGCGCGTCCGCCAGCGCCACCGAGGTGTGGCTGAGGCCGCCAGGGTTGATGATGCATCCCACGGCTCGGGTCCGCTCCTCCTCGAGCACGTCGATGAGTGCGCCCTCATGGTTGCTCTGCTCGAACCGGACCTCGAGGCGGAGCTCCGAGGCGCGAGCACGCACAGCTGCTTCGACATCGGCCAAGGTGGCGCTGCCGTATACGGTCTGTTCGCGCAGGCCCAGGGTGGCGAGGTTGGGGCCGTTCAGCACCAGGATTCGCGCGGTCACACCGACAACACCTCGTGCAACGCATCGCGCACAGCGGCGTCAGGGATTGCCACACCGGCAACGGGGCTGCCCCGGCGTTCCAGCAGCACCCACCTGGTCTCGCCCGACCGGGACTTCTTGTCCATCGACATGCACTGTTGCACGTCCCGCACCTCGACACCATCGACCTGACCGAGCCCTGCGCGCCGGAGCACCGACTCCTGCCACGCGATGTCGGTGTCCGGGCAGCCCAGCATGCGAGTGCTTAGCAGGCCGGCTGCCCTAAGCCCCACGGCCACCGCCTCACCATGCAGCACCGCGTACCGCGACGCCGCTTCCACTGCGTGGCCCACCGTGTGACCGTAGTTGAGCAGCGCTCGTCGCGACGCCTCGCGTTCGTCGGCTTCGACCACACGGGCCTTCAGGGCGCAGCACATTCGCACGACTGCAGTGATGGCGCCGGGATGCCGCGCAAGCAGGCTGTCGAGGTCGGAGTCGAGCAGCGACGCCAGCGGGTCGCCGAAGAGCATGGCGTACTTGACGATCTCGCTGACGGCGCAGCGGTACGACCGCTCACCCAATGAGGCGAGGAGCGAGATGTCGCACAGCACTGCATGCGGCTGCCAGAACGTGCCCGCAAGATTCTTTCCGGCGTCGAGATCCACGCCGGTCTTGCCGCCGATGGCGCTGTCCACCATCGCAAGCAGCGTCGTCGGCACGGTGATCCACCGCACCCCGCGCTGATACGTGGACGCGGCGAAGCCGCCGAGGTCTCCGATGCTGCCGCCACCCAGCGCCACCACGCAGTCGTGCCGACGCAGCTTCGCCGCCGCCATCGACTCCAGCAGCGATCCGGCCTGTTTCCAGGTCTTGGCGCCCTCGCCGCCCTCAACCGCGAGCGGCACGCAACGAATGCCATGCGCTTCCAGCGCAGCGTCCGCGACAGTCGCCGCGTCTGCCAGCGCTGCGTCGTGCACCAATGCAACAGTTGTGGCGTCTGCCGGAACATGCTCCGCCAGGCGGCTGAGCAGACCCTCGCCGGTGTGGACGTGGTGGACGTGACCCGGTATGTCGATGCGTTCCGAGGCCGCGAGCATCGCGATGTTCTGCGCGATGAGGTGCGGATCGCGCGCCGCCTCGACCCTGACATGCGCCGCCGCATGAGCCTCGAAGCGTTCAGCGCGCAGCTCGATCAGACGCGCCGCCGGTTCAGGCTGCAGCAGCGGTCTGCCGGCAGCCGCATCGAGGCGTCCCAGCAGCACGTCGTCGGCAGCGTCGAGCCAGACCACCAGCGCCTGGCGCAGCAGCACAGCACGTGCTCCCGGATCGGCCAGCAGCCCACCGCCGCATGCGATGACAACGGGCCGTTGACCGGCGAGCACCTCGTGCAGCAGGTCGCGCTCGATGGCGCGGAACGCCTGCTCGCCCTGGTCTGCCAACACCGCGCCGGCGGGCTTTCCGTGCGACTGCTCGATGAGGGCGTCGATGTCGGCGCAGCGCCATCCCAGGAGACGGGCAAGGAGCGGCGCCACTGTGGATTTGCCGCTTCCCGGAAGCCCTGTCAGCGCGATGACGTCGACACTCATCGCAAGGCCGTCGAAGCCCGTGCATGCTCCGCTGCAGCGCGGCGAAGCTCGGAGACGGTGTCGCCGCCGAACTTGTCGACCGCCGCCACGGCGAGCACCCAGGCGAGCATCGCCTCGGCAACCACCGCACCCGCCGGGACCACGCAGATGTCGCTGCGTTCGTAGTGTGCATTGGCCTCCTCGCCGGTGGCTGTGTCGATGCTGCGCAGCGGTGAGAGCAGGGTGGAGATTGGCTTGAAATGCGCCAGCGCCCACACGTCCTCCCCGTCGCTGACACCACCGGTGAGCCCGCCCTGGCGGTTGGTCAGGTGATGGAAGCCGCGCTCGCTGTCCCACCGCGGCAGGTCGTGCACCGATGAACCACGCGATGCGGCGGCGACGACGGCGTCACCGATCTCCACCGCCTTCACCGAGGGGATGCTGCACAGCGCCTGCGCGATCAGGCCGTCGAGACGCCTGTCCCATTGCGTGTAACTGCCAAGACCGGCAGGAACGCCGTGGGCCACGACATACGCCGTGCCGCCGAGCGTGTCGCCGTCGCTCCGCGCTGCGTCGATCGCCGCCACCATGCGTTGTGACGCCGACGTGTCGGCGCAGCGCACCGGTGACGCCTCGGCGGCGGCGAGTTGCTCTGCGTCCGGGATTGCGGCTGTCACATCGCCGATGCGCACCACGGCGGATCGCACGACGATACCGATCTCGCGAAGCAGAGTGCGGGCCACCGCGCCGGCGGCGACCCTGGCAGCGGTCTCCCTAGCACTGGCTCGTTCCAGAGCGTCACGGGCGTCGTCAAAGCTGAACTTCAGCATCCCCGCGAGGTCGGCGTGGCCGGGACGCACCCGGGTCACCCGCTTGCGCCGGAAGCCGGCTTCCTCGATCTGCATGGGGACTCGCCAGTTCTCCCAGTCGCGATTCTCGACGCCGATGGCGACCGGCGAGCCGAGGGTCCGGCCTCCCCGGACACCACCTGTGATGTGCGCGTGGTCCTCCTCGATCTGCTGGCGCTTGCCCCGGCCATGGCCGCCCTGGCGCCGCCGCAGGTCCGGGTCGATGTCACGCGCCGCGTCCAGGCGAAGTCCGGCCGGGACGCCATCGATGACGACTGTCAGCGCCGGCCCATGCGACTCGCCGGCGGTGAGCATGCGCAACATGGCCCGCACTGTAGCCGGGCCACGACGCCGCGAGGCACCGTCCGGGGAACGTCCGTGGTGGCGCCGTAGGCTGGCGGGATGCGAGATCCGCGGGTCGGCCCTGAACAGTTGCTGCGGCTGGGGCTGCTGTTCGAGCTCAACGGCGACAGGGTGAGTGCGGTGCTCGCCTACCGCGACGTACTCTCTTCGGGGGCGGGCGCGGCTGCCGATGAGGCCCGCCGGAGGCTGCGAGTCCTGGCAAGCGCGGTGCCGCCGCTCGCGAACTGAATTGTCAGTGTTGTCTGGCATGACCGGTACGCGTTCGCGACGACGATAGGGTCGTATCTCCGAGCGAGCGGGAAAATGGCGCAGCCCCGCGAGCGAGGAGTAGATCCCGTGTCGTAAGAACGACGTGCCGGTCGTGCCAGGAGCAGGCTCAGACGCTTCGGCTAGCCGGCGGCATCCCCGCGGCGCCACGCGCCTGCTCCATGGCGTCGAGCATTTCGGTGTAGAACGCCTGCGCACCCGGGATGAACTGCAGGATCTCGGCGCCGTCGCGACCTGCTGACTCGATCTCGATGCTGCCCGCGCCGATAAGCCGCTCAGCGAAGGGCCGGCGGATCCGGGTGTTCTGCACCCTGTCGAGCGGGATCGACTCCTCGTTGCGCGACAAAACACCTGTCTCCATGACGATGCGCCGGTTGGTGAGCAGGTACGTGATGAAGCGCCAGCGCAGGGTGCGGATGCCCAGCCAGCCCAGCGCAGCCACGCCGACCACGACGCCGACCACCAGCTTCACGGTGTTGACGCTCGTGCTGCCGACCGTGGACGGAATCAGCAGCAGCACCACGATCACTGCCACCAGCACAATCGTGGTTGCTGCGAGCGGCAGCGCCAGCACCAGCCAGTTCTGGCGTGTGAGGGTGATGGCCCGCTCGTCGGGCATCAGCTGTGTGGGCATGAGCCTCCCTCCGTCAACGGTTCACGGTCCGAGGTACAGGATGATGGCAGCACCCGCACAGAGAAACGGACCATACGGGATGGGGTCCTTCAGCCTGCGAAGCCGCAGCACCAGGAGCAGCAGGGCCACGCCGGCGCCCAGGAAGATCGCCCAGATCACGGCGTAGGCAGCGCCGATGTGGTGCACATCGCTGCTGACGCCGGTCACAGCTCCCAGCAACGCACCCAGCTTGGCGTCGCCGAGACCGATCGAGCCACGAGAGACCACGTTCTGCAGATAGAAGAAGAGGAACACGCTCGCCGCTCCCAGCAGCGCGCTCACTATCGTGAGTCCCGGCGAAACCGGTGACAGCGCCAGCGCAAGCAACACCGCCGGGTAGGTGACCCGATTGAGGATGAGGCGGTGCTTGAGGTCGAACACCACGATGTGCACGAAGAGCGCGATCCAGAGCAGATGGATGAGCAGCCCCGGTTCGAGCGGACCATGGGCCACCAGCGCCCCGAACCCGGCGGCGCCGAGCAGCGGGGCGAGGATGTTCTCCAGCCAGGTCCAGCCGTAGCTCTCACCCACCCAGGGGAGCGCTTCGGGCGGGTCCTGGCCTGCGGCAGAGGCCGCTTCGCGAGTTCTGGCCACATCCTTCTCGTACTCGAGGCGCTCCTCGTCCTCCTCTTCGCGCAGCCGCTCGATGCGTTCCAGGAACACTGAGACCCAGCCCGCGCCCAGGCCCGCCAGCGCGCCGCCGGCGATGGCGGCGACCACGATGCCGGCCGGCGTCATGCGTGTATCGCGGCGAGCAGCGCGGTGCGCGCCGCAGGCTCCGGTGCCGCGGCCCCGGTCCACATGCTGAAGCTCAAGAGTCCCTGCTGCAGCAGCATCTCGAGCCCGTCGCAGGCAGGAAGACCGAGGGCTCGGGCCTGTTCGACGAGCGCGATCGGGCGAGGACGGTAGCGCACATCGGCGACCGTACACGACGAGGGAACGTAGCGCAGGTCGAGCGGTAGCTCGGCTGCGTCAAGCGGCGTCGCGTTGACCACAACCGCCACGGAGGCCGCGGCTTCAGCGACGGCCGGCGCGTCCCAGGGAAGCGGCACCACGTCAAGCGCCGGCAGCCGGGACGCAATGGCTTCGACCTGCTCCCGCCGCCGTGCAGCAATCAACACACGGTCAATCGACATGCGCTGCAGGGCAAGCGTCACGGCGGCGGCGGCGCCACCGGCGCCCATCACCAGGGCCGTGCCATCGTTGGTCGGCGTCATCCGCTGCACGCGAAGCGCGGCCTCGAAGCCGCGAGCGTCGGTATTGTCGCCGATGATTGAGCCAGCTTCGACCACAACAGTGTTGACGGCATCCAGCAACGCAGCGTCGCCGCGGAGTGCGTCGCACATCGCGGCGATGCGCAGCTTGTGCGGCATGGTCACGTTGCACCCGTCGTACCTCCCGCTGCGCAGCTCCGCCACGAAGGCGGGCAGCTCGCCTTCGCCGACCACACGCAGCTCATAGGTGCCCTCGAGGCCACACGCAGCGAGCATCGCGGTGTGCATGGCAGCACTTGGCGAGGTGCCGACGCGCGACCCCACCGCGCAGAGTCTGATCAACGTCGCGGGGCGGAGCTGCGGTCCAGCCAGCTTTGCAACAGCAGCGCCGCTGCCACAGCGTCCACTCGCTGGCGGCGCTTGGAGCGCGAGGCTCCCCCGGAGAGCATCGCTCGCTCAGCCTGCTGCGTGGTGAAACGTTCGTCCCACAGCTCGACGCTGCATCCCGTGTGCTGCGAGAAGGATGCGGCGAAGGAGCGCGCCATCGCCGCGGCCTCTCCCTCGCCACCGTCGGCGCGGCGAGGCAACCCCACCACAGCGAGCCGCGCAGAGCGCTGCATCACCAGCGCCTGGACCTCCTCCCAGAAGCCAGGGCCGGCGCGCTGCAGCACCGCGAGCGGCGTCGCCAGAGATCCGCTTTCGTCGCTCGCCGCAAAACCGACGCGCACCGTCCCGACGTCGACGCCCAGCACGCTTCCTGTGGAAGACGCGCCGGCGTGGCTCACGGGTTGCTCGAAGGCTGCTGGGTGACGAAGTTCTCGTCGACCTCGATTCGCGAGCTGAACAGCGGCAGGTAGAAGAGCTTGAACGGGAACTCGGACACGGTCACGTCCTGCACCTTGTCCACCGCGCCGGAGATGATGCGCTGCACGTCGCCCGGGTTCTTTCCCGCGAGCTGCTGTTTCAACCCCTGCGTGTCGACGATCGGCTGCTCGAGATCTGTGGCGCTGCACGAGAGCACGACGGTGCCGTCCGCAGCGGCTTGAGTGACCGAGCACGGCTGGATGTTCAGCTTGCCCGGTGCTAGCTGGTCACCCTGCGTCACCTGTCCGTTGAGGTCGGCGGTCAGGTCGTTGCGCACGTCGGCGGTGTTGTATTCCACCGCCTGGCCGGTGCAGGACACGGTGATCTGCGACGTCGAGAACTGGTCATTGGCGGCGGGCAGTTGCGGTTGCACCGTGCAGGTGAGCGACTTGCCATTGCCGCCGGGGTCGACGGCGAACGTTCCCCCGCCGGCCTGCTGCTGCAGCTTGCCGTTGATCTGGTTGGTGAGCTGGTTCTCGGCCTGGGACACCTGAGTGGTCCAGCCGCTCACATCCGACTGGCTGGCGACAGTGACCTGTTTGGAGTCGGCCCCGCCACTCGCTGCCTGCGGATTGTTCACGCTGATGTTGTGACCGTTGCAGAGCGGGTCCGCAGGGCAGGGGTCCTCCGGCCACACGGTGATGGTGTTGGCCGCCACGTTTCCCTTGCCCTCCGGCGTCGAGTCCTGCACCGTCACCTTGTCGTTGGCAGGGGTCCCGCCGCAGTCGGCGGTGGTCGGCGGCGTGCTGCCCGACGAGATGCAGACAGTTGTGGTCTGCGTTGCCACGAACGTGATGGTCTTGTCCGACGTCTGGAACTCGTCCCCCCGGCTGACGGTGAACTCGGTCGCCGGCGAAGGGATGTCAGTGGTGAACACCAGGGTGGCGCTCGCCGCCGTCGGTGGCAGCGTTGCCGAGCCGGTGGGCGTGGCGGTGAACTGGCTCTGCGCCGTTGCGTTCACCACGGCGGTGAGGATGTGGTCGCCCTGCTTGGCTGCCGTAGGGTCGGTGCTGCCCTGGATTGTGGGCGACACAGACAGCGGCGTCGCCGCCACCGTGATCGTCACCGTGGCCGTCGGGGCCAGCGTGAAGAAGAGCAGCAGACCGATGAGCGCGACTGCGGCGCCGCCGAAGTAGAGCATCCGCCTGCGGTCTCGGGACGGCGGCAGCGCCGAGGCGACGATGCGAGAGCGTCCGGTGCCACCGGTAGAGCCCACGCCGCCGGCCGCCGGGGTCGCCGTCTGGCGGCGAGGCTGGGCCGGGAGGGCCGGTCCCTGGGGTGGCGCCGGCGGTCCAGGAGGCGGAGCCACCGGGGCCGCAGTGGCCAGCGCGGGCGGCGCCTCCTGCACGGCGGTCCCGGCACCCGGCCGGAAGGTTGACGGAGCGCCGGAGCCGAGCTCCAACCCGCGCTGGAAGGACACCACCGAGGGATAGACGGCGATGCCCTGCTGGCGGGCCAGCTCCTGGGTGCGCGGCTCGTCGCTGACGATGGCCACCGAGCGGCCCTTCTGGCGGCTGAAGTTGCGCAGCAGGCGTGCGTTCAGCGGTGTCTGCAGGGCCTGGCTGCCCTGGGGGAGCACCAAGCCGACCGTCTGGTCGGTGGTGGTGCCGACCTTGGCGATGAGATCGGCAATCTCGTCGTCGACCTGGGCGTGGATCAGCGTGGCCATGGGCGCCTCATACCTTCATCGTCTTCAACACGCGGCGCATGAGCCCACCGAGTGGCTCGTCGGCGTCATCTTCCAGCCCCACGGCGTGTCTGGCAAGGCCCATCGGCGTCACATCCTGCGGGCCGACCAGCAGGCCGGTCGTGTCGTAGACCCCGTGGACATCCGCCGGACCCAGCACCTTGACCTGCGGCGTCCGGGCGAACGGGGCCGTCTCGGTCCAGGGAACGTTGCGCAGGTGCTCGGCTGCCTCGGGCAGCGCAGCCCCGCCGCCGGCCAGGTACAGCATCGGCGGCAAGGTGTCCGAGCCGGCCAGCTCCTCGAGGGTCAGCGCGACGCCCTGGGCCAGCACCTCGGCGGTGGGCGCCAGGCTCTGCCGCGCCATCGCGCTCTGCTCGGTGGCCAGGCGGTGGTCGGCATGGAGCACCTTGAAGCGCTCCGCCTCGTCCAGGCTCATCGACAGGTCGGCAGCCAGGCGCTTGGTGAACGACCGGCCGCCGAGCGCGAACATCCTGGTGGCTTCGATGCCGCCGTGGCGCACCAGCGCCAGGTCGGTCGTGCC
>JAFAJR010000282.1 GCA_019236085.1 Candidatus Dormiibacterota bacterium | reverse complement strand
GTCCGGCCGCGGCGCAGCCGAATCCCAACGGGCAAGCGTCGGCCACAGTACAGCTTCCGCGATATGAGCGCGGCGACAAGGTCGCGACCCGCAGGGCGTATGGAGACGCACTGCGCGCCCTCGGCTCGCGCGACGACGTCGTTGCTGTCGACGGCGAGGTGAGCAACTCGACGTATGCGGATCTCTTCAAGGAGGCGCACCCGGACCGCTATTTCGAGATGTTCATCGCCGAGCAGCAGATGGTCGCGACGGCGGTGGGCCTGGCGGCCCGGGGATACACGGTGTTCGCCTCAACCTTCGCGGCGTTCTTCAGCCGTGCCTACGACTTCATCCGCATGGCCGGTGTGTCACAGGCCCGCATCCACCTCTCGGGTTCGCATGCAGGATGCGAGATCGGCGCCGACGGCCCGTCGCAGATGGCTCTCGAGGACATCGCTGCGATGCGCGCGGTGCACACGTCGACGGTGCTGTATCCCAGCGACGCGGTGTCAGCGGCGAAGCTGGTCGAGCTGATGGCGTCGCTTGACGGCATCTCCTATCTGCGCACCACTCGTGGCGCTTACCCCGTGCTGTACGGCAACGACGAGACCTTCAGTGCCGGCGGTTCAAAGGTGCTGCGGCAGAGCGCCGACGACGTGGTTGCGCTCATCGGCGCGGGCGTGACGCTCCACGCCTGCCTCGACGCAGCCGAGCAGCTCGCATCTCGCGGTATTCAGGCCCGTGTCATCGACTGCTACTCCGTGAAGCCGATCGATGTCGCGACGCTGCAGGCGGCCAATCGCGACACCGGCGGCCGCCTTCTCGTCGTGGAAGACCACTATCCGCAGGGGGGCATCGGCGCGGCGGTGATGGAGGCGCTGTCGCTGGAGGACCCACCGCCCCGTGTCTGCCACCTCGCGGTGCGCGACCTTCCGACGTCAGGCTCGCCGGCGGAGCTCATGGCTGCCGCGGGCATCGATGCGGCGGCAATCGTGGCTGCAGCGCAGAAGCTGGCCGGCGCCGCAGCCTTGAACGGAGCGCCCTCGTGAGCCTGAATCCGCTGCAGCGACTCGCCGAGCACGGCCAGAGCATCTGGCTGGACTTCATCAGCCGCGACCTCATCGACAGCGGCGAGTTGCAGCGCATGGTGCGCGAGGAGAACGTCACCGGGCTCACCAGCAATCCCACCATCTTCCAGAAGGCGATCGCCGAAGGCACCGCATACGACGCCCAGATCCGCGAGCTCGTTGCAGCGGGTGTTGACGACCCCAACGACGTCTTCTACGCCCTGGCGATCAGCGACATCCAGCGCGCCGCCGACCTGTTGCGTGAGGTCTACGACCGTACGTCCGGCGCCGACGGTTTTGTGAGCCTGGAGGTCTCTCCCTCGCTGGCACACGACACCGACGGCACCATCGCCATGGTTCGTTCGCTCTGGGAGCGTGTGGACCGTCCCAACCTGATGGTCAAGATCCCCGCGACGCTCGAGGGACTGCCGGCGATCCGCCGCAACCTGCGCGAGGGACGCAACATCAACATCACGCTCATCTTCGCGCTCTCCATGTACGAGCGCGTCATCGAGCAGTACATCGGCGCACTCGAGGAACGCCACCAGGCCGGCGAGAACG
Organism: Candidatus Dormiibacterota bacterium; assembly: GCA_019236085.1. Classification (GTDB taxonomy): domain Bacteria; phylum Chloroflexota; class Dormibacteria; order Aeolococcales; family Aeolococcaceae; genus JAFAJR01. Next base: position 3,783 of record JAFAJR010000282.1, on the reverse strand, counting down.
TGGGTGCAGCGCATTCGGTGGCGTCGTTCTTCGTGAGCCGCGTCGACACCGCCGTCGACAAGCTCGTCGACGCCCAGCTGGCTCGTGACCCCGGCAACGCCACCTTGGAGGGCTTGCTGGGCAAGGCCGCGATCGCCAACGCCCAACTGGCGTACGAGGTGTTCGAGCAGCGTTTCGGCGACTCGCGTTTCGCGCCGCTGCGCGATGCCGGAGCACACGTGCAACGCCCGCTCTGGGCCAGCACCAGCGCGAAGAATCCCAACTACCGCGACGTCGTGTACGCCGAAGCGCTGATCGGACCGGACACGGTGGACACGATGCCTCCGCAGACCGTCGAAGCCTTCCGCGACCACGGCATCGTGGAGCGGGACACGGTGAACGCCGCCTACGCGGCTGCCCACTCGGTCATGGACGAGCTCAGCGCCGCGGGCATCGACGTGGAGTCGGTGACGCAGCAGCTGCTCGACGACGGCCTGCGCGCTTTCTCCGACTCCTACGACGCGCTGATCCGCGAGATCGCGCTGAAGGTCGACCGGCTCCACGGCGGGTACGCGGAGCGCCAGCACTTCGACCTCGCTGCGTCGACCGCGACAGTCACCAGCGCATTCACCGACCCGTCCGCGGTGCAGGTCGCAGCACGCATCTGGTCGCGTGACGCAGCACTGTGGAAGCCCAATGACGAGCAGCACGACGCGGTCATCGCCAACCGTCTCGGCTGGCTCGATGTCATCGGCACCATGCGTGAGTCGCTGCCGCGGTTGCTCGCGTTGCAGAACGAGGTACGCGATGCCGGGTGGAAGGACTGCGTGCTGCTGGGGATGGGCGGTTCCAGCCTTTGTCCCGAGGTGCTGCGCAGCTCGTTCGGCAGCGCAGCCGGGCAGCCGGTACTGCACGTGCTCGACACCACCGACCCCGACGCGATCGAGGAGCTCAGCACGCACATCGATCCGCTGCACACCGGGTTCATCGTCGCCAGCAAGTCCGGGGGCACGCTGGAGACGCTCTCCCACCTGGCTCACTTCTGGGAGGTGGTCCGCAGCGCAGGCGCGCCGAACACGGGAGCGCACTTCATCGCCATCACCGACCCGGGCACCAGTCTGGCGGACACGGCGAACACTCGTGGTTTCCGCCATCTGTTCGAGAACCCGCCGGACATCGGCGGCCGCTATTCCGCCCTGAGCTTCTTCGGCCTGGTGCCGGCGGCGATAGCCGGCATCGACGTCGACCTGCTGCTGCAGCGCGCCGATGCCATGCGCCGGCAATGTGCCGCAGGCGTGCCCGGCGACCTCAACTGCGGCCTGGCCTTGGGCACTGTCATCGGGCTGATGCATGGCGCGAAGCGCGACAAGGTGACGATCCTGGCTCCCCCGCGCATCGCAGCCTTCTCGCTGTGGGCCGAACAGCTCATCGCCGAGAGCACCGGCAAGGAGGGCAAGGGCATCATCCCTGTCGGTGACGAACCCATCGGCGAATCGGGCGTGTACGGCGACGACCGGCTCTTCGTCGCGCTGCGGCTGCGCGACAACGACGTGTTCGACGAGCGGGTGGGCTCGTTGCGCGCCGGCGGCCAGCCTGTCGTCACCCTCGAGCTCGACGATCTGCACGACCTCGGCGCAGAGTTCTTCCGCTGGGAGTTCGCCACCGCCGTCGCCGGGGCGGCGCTGGACATAGACCCGTTCGACGAGCCCAACGTGCAGGAGTCGAAGGACAACACCAACCGCGTGCTGGCGCAGTACGAGCAGTCGCACTCGCTCCCCGACCCCGGCGACAGCGAACCCAGCGTGGGAAGGCTCCGCGAGCACATCGACTCCGCTTCGGAGGGCGACTACATCGCGCTCCTCGCCTATGTCACGCCCACTGAGCGCAACCATGCAGCGCTGCAAGCGCTGCGCGTCGCAATCCGCGACACAACGCGACGGGCAACCACATTGGGGTTCGGTCCGCGATACCTGCACAGCACCGGACAGCTGCACAAGGGCGGCCCCAACACCGGAGTGTTCATCGAGATCACGGCCGACGATGACACCGACGTCTCCATCCCCGGCAAGCCGTACACGTTCTCTGTGCTGAAGCAGGCACAGGCTGCGGGCGATCTCGAATCGCTGAAAGCACACCAGCGCCGGGTGATCCGGATGCACATCACGGGCGACCTGGTCGCAGCGCTGGACCACCTCACCGGCGCCGTCGCCGGTGTGCCCGCGGCGGGGTGAGCGCCATGCAGATCGGCTTCGTCGGCCTGGGGAAGATGGGCGGCAACATGGTGCACCGCCTGCGCGAGCACGGTCACGACGTGGTGGCGTTCGACCCCAGCGAGCAGGCTCGCGCCGCTGTCGCGGAGCTGGGGGCCACGGCTGTGACATCGTTGGACGAACTCGTCGCGCACCTGCAGGCACCGCGGGGTGTGTGGGTGATGGTGCCGTCGGGACGCATCACCGAGGACACCGTCAACCGTCTGTTCGAGCTGCTCAGCAACGGCGATACCGTCATCGACGGCGGCAACAGCAACTATCACGACTCGGTGGCGAGAGCCAAGCGCGCCGCCGAACGCGGCATCGCCTTCATCGACGCGGGCACCAGCGGCGGTGTCTGGGGTCTGCAGGTCGGCTACTGCCTGATGGCGGGTGGTGACGCCACCGCAGTCGAGCACTGGCGGCCAGTGTTCGAGACCCTCGCGCCGCCTGACGGCTTTCTGCACACCGGCCCTGCGGGCTCAGGTCACTTCGTGAAGATGGTGCACAACGGCATCGAGTACGGAATGCTGCAGGCGTACGCCGAGGGGTTCGCCGTCATGCAGGCCAAACAGGACTTCGGCACGCTCGACCTGCACGCGATCGCGCACCTCTGGAACCAGGGCAGCGTCGTGCGTTCCTGGCTCCTCGAACTGGCGGAGCGCGCCTTCGCCGAGGATCCGCAGCTGGAGAAGCTGCGGGGCTGGGTTGAGGACTCCGGCGAGGGCCGCTGGACGATGCAGGAGGCCATGGAGCTCTCCGTGCCGGCGCCGGTGCTCGCGGTGTCGCTGATGGCGCGCTACCAGTCACGACTTCCGGACGGCTTTGGCAACAAGGTGATCGCCGCGCTGCGCAACCAGTTCGGCGGCCATGCCGTGCAGCTGGAACAGCACCACTGAACGATCCGGCCCTCCAATCCCTGGGCACGGTGCACGTGCTCGGCGATGCAGAGGCTGTGGCGACCGAGGCCGCAAGGATGCTGAGCGAGGCGTCGGCCCGCAGCATCGCTCAGCGGAACATATTCACAGTTGCACTGGCCGGAGGCTCGACACCGCAGCGCACCTATCAGCTGCTGGCAACCGCTGCCTTCCGTGGCGAGGTCGCGTGGGACCGGTGGCAGGTGTACTTCGGTGACGAGCGGGCAGTTCCGCCCGATGACGAGCAGAGCAACTATCGGATGGCAGCCGACGCGTTGCTGTCGCATGTTCCCATCCCCGAGGCGCAGATCCACCGCATGGCCGGCGAGGAGCCGGATCTCGACGCGGCGGCAACTGCCTACCACGATCTCCTGGCGGCCACGCTCTCCCAGGACGGCTCGGCGCCGCAGCTGGATGTCGTGCACCTGGGCTTGGGCACCAACGGCCATACGGCCTCGCTGTTTCCAGGCACGCCGGCGCTCACCGCGCACGACCGCTGGGCGGTGCGAGGGCGGGCGGACTACGCGCCCTTCGACCGGATCACGCTGACCTATCCGGTGCTGAACGCCGCGCGACTGGTGCTGTTCACCGTCACCGGGGCGGCAAAGCACGCGGCGCTGCTCGGCACCGCTGCGGAC
>JAFAJR010000281.1 GCA_019236085.1 Candidatus Dormiibacterota bacterium | reverse complement strand
GCCTGCGAACCAGGTAGCAGAGGACGCCGAGCCCGGCCACGTCGGCGGCGAGCAGCAGTGGCCCGACCTGCAGAGCGTCACCGAAGCTGACGCTGCGCACCGGCGTCAGCGCCTCGATGGGGGGCGCCTGTGCCGCTGCGAGGTCGAACAGGGGATTGGGCGCCACTCTGCGAGCACCTGCTGGATTGGGTGACCCGGCGGCCGGACCTGCCTGCGGCGCGGCGGGGCCGTTCGGCGACGTGCCCTGAGGTTCCGCCGGTTGCGTTGCCGGTGCCGGAGTCGGCGGTGGCGGCGTCGGTGCCGGCGTCGGTGCAGCCGAGGAGGTGGGTGCAGGAAGCGGCGATGGCGTCGCAACCGGCGGTCCCTGGTGCTTCTTGTGCGCGGCGGGCGGCGCAGTGGACCCCGAAACCTGAGCCCCGGCGGCGACAGGCAACGCCGTCATGGCGAAGAACACCGCGGCAGCCGCTGCAACGGCCTCTGCCGTGCAGCGGCGCACGCGGTTTCCCCCTGCGGTTGTTGCGCCCCTCGACAACATCGCAGGGCTCATACTGCCGCGCCGCCGCGACAACGGACGCGAGGTCGGCGGCATGCGACGTGACTGCGAGTTCCTGTTCACATTGTCGTACTCACGTACGATGCTGCCGAATGTGCACGGTGCTCATTGCGTGGCGTTGTTACCGGGATGTGCCACTGATCGTGGCCGGCAACCGCGATGAGCTTATCGCCCGCCCCAGCTCCCCACCACAGCGATTGGCGCCGCACATCACCGGAGGCCGAGACCTGCTGGCCGGCGGCACATGGCTCGCGGTGTCCGACGACGGCAGGGTGTGCACGGTGACCAACCGGCACCGCGCCGGGGACGAGGTGCATCGCGACCCCACCCGCCGCTCGCGCGGTGAGATTCCAGTCGAAGTACTGCAGCACGAGGAGGCTGATGTTCCTGCGCTGCTGCGGTCGTTCGGCCCCGGTGTCTACAACCCCGTGAACGTGCTCTACGCCTCGACAGCCACAGCCCTCGTCGCCGAGACTGACGACGCGGAACAGCCCAGGGTGCTCGAACTCGGGGACGGAGTGCACGTGCTGACGGTTCGCGACCTGGACGATCGCTCGGGTGAGAAGGACAGATTCCTGCAACGGCGGCTCGGTGCAGCGCTGGCGGCGGCAGACAGCCCCGAAGCGCTTCTCGCCGCGATGGAGAGCGTCCTGCGCTCACACGAGTCGCCAACAGGGGACCCGCTGGACGCAGCCTGTATCCACGGCGAGCAGTACGGGACAGTGTCGTCAGCAACTGTCCTGGTCGATGCCGGCGGCGCCGTCACCTTCCGCTTCGCCGACGGAAGGCCCTGCGAGACCGGCTACGCGACGGTCGCAGTCGGCTGAAGCGCGCCGCTTTGTCGTGCGAGAGTGGGGCATCGCTCTGACGACACGGGATCTACTCCTCGCTCGCCGGCTGAATAAGTATCCGGCTCGCTCGGAGACACGACCCTATCGTCGCTGCGAGCGATGCCCCACTCTCGCCCGCCTTAGCTGCGCGGCGTCAGCGCCGCTTCGACGTCGCATCGCGGAACCGCCGGGCTATCTCCGGCACGAGGTTGACGGCCACCACCGGATGTTCCAGCAGGAACTGTCGCAGCCCGTTCACCGGCAGCGTCACGCAGCGCAGCTGCGTCTCTGCCCGCACAGACGCGGTGCGCGGCCCGCCGTCCAGCGCCGCCACCTCGCCGAAGAAGTCGCCGGGCCCCAGCGTCGCAACCTCGTCGCCGTCGATCTGCACCGACGCCGTTCCCTCCAGGATCACGAAGAACTCCGGTCCCGACATGCCCTCGGTGAGGATGCCGTGCCCCGCGAGGTACGTCGCGTCGTCGAACTCGCCGGCGATGCGTTGCAGCTCCTTGCGATCGATGCCGCGGAAGAGCGGCATGCGCTCGAGCGTGGGGATGACGTCCTCTCGCGTCGTTGCCATTGAATTCTTACCTCCTGATATGGCGCGAGGCCGAGTGTAGTCGGCTCCCGCCCTCAGTGTCCTGTGGCGAGCTCGGCCGCCTTCACGAACAGCAGCAGCACTGCCACCACCAGGTATCCACTGAGCGCGTACATCGCCACCCGCCGGGGGCGCGACCAGACGGGCCGCGTCAGCAGCGCGAGTGGTGGCATGCGCCAGTTCTCACGCTGACTGCGGTCAACGGTGACGGTGTCGCGCGCCTTTTGCCCGGTCATTGCCACGGCGCCCAGCACCGCCAGTCCACAGGCAAGCAACGCCGCGAGCACCAGCACCAGCACACCCACATCGATGCTCGGCAGGATCGTCGTCACCACCAGGACCAACGAAAGCAGCAGCAGCACCGAGAGGATCACGCTGGCCAGCGCATTCAGCCAGGGCCGGTTCACCCATGGACCGAGCACTGCCGGGTCATTGCACAGCAGCAGCAAGAACACCGAAGCGCTCGGCAGCAGCAGCCCGGCGAGCGCCTGCACGGCTGTTGTGATGATGCCCAGCGGCGCGTTCGGGATCAGCACGATTGCAGCGGCGAGCACCACGATGCCGGTGAAGCTCGCGTAGAAGGGTTTTGCTTCGCGCCACGAGCGATGCAGCGAGTGGCGGATGCCGAACACATCACCGAATGCGTACGACGTCGCCAGGGTCACGGCACTCGCACCGATGATCGACGAGTCGATGAGCACGACGGCGAAGATCGCGCCGATGGTGGAGCCGCCGTCGCGCGCCAGGCCGGCGGCGACGCCGCCGGCATCGCTGAAGTGACCCACGTCGGATGTACCGTGGAACACGAACGCGGTGGTCATCATGATCGCCGCGGCGCCGATCACCACGACGAAGGCGCCGATGACGGTGTCAGCGCGCTCGTACGGAATCCACCGCGGTGTGATGCGCTTGTCGATCACGTTGGACTGCTGGAAGAAGAGCTGCCACGGGGCCACCGTGGTGCCCACGATGGCGATGATCAGCAACACCGCGTTGGCGCTGAAGCCGCCCTGCAACCCCGGGACGAACAGGTCGTGCAACGCGGTCCCCCATTGCGGGCGGCCGAGCACCGCCATGGGCACCACCAGCAGGTTGGCGACGATGAACACGAACATCAGCCGCTCCCAGCGCTCGAAGCGACCGGTGACGGTGATGCCGACGAGGAGGAGGCCCGCGATGGGAACCGCGATGTATGGCGATAGTCCGAAGTACGCAGCTCCCAGGGCGATGCCGATGAACTCGGTCGTAATGGTCAGAAAATTGAGCAGGAACAGGTCGCCCACCGAGAACATGCCCCAGAACCGTCCGAAGCGCTCGAAAATGAGCCGCGCGTGCCCGACGCCGGTGACCGCGCCGAGACGCACCACCATCTCCTGGTTGACGATCAGCACGGGAATCAGCAGGACCAGCGTCCAGAGCAGGCTGGAGCCGTAGTTCTGCCCCGCCTGGGCGTAGGTGGCGACACCGCCGGCGTCGTTGTCGCCCACCATGACGATGAGCCCGGGTCCCATGATCGCCGCCAGCGCCAGAAGGCGAGTCTTCCAGGACCGGGGCGTCTGCTGATCGTGCTCCTTGATGGTGCCGAAGGCGCCGCGGATGTCACCGAGATGGGCGTCGTCGAGCACGGCGGAGCCCGCGCTTTCCCGCGCCGCCGGCTGGCGAACCTTCTCGTCGACCACGTCGGACCTCCTCGTGCCGCGCCTTCACGAAGCGGCTGAGTGAGCGCGTCCGGTGAGGTCAGCTCAATTTCAGGCCGGCCGGACGCGCAAGTGAATGCCGAGACGTCGGACTGTCGCCCGCGTCCATGGACACCTCCACTGCGCCCGGCCGCTCAGCGCCGGCGGCGAGCGGCGGGACGGCCGGCGGGCTCCGGCCTCACCGGTGGCGTTGGAGCTGCACCGGCACCCGTCGCGCGTTGCCGGACCCTCCCGGCACCCGCTGCGCTGCCCGCGCACAGTGTACCGGGGCCCTCAGTCCTCCGCTGCGTCAGCCCGCCGCCGCCAGGACTCGGGCAGCATCGCCTCGAGCACGTCGTCGACGGTGATGGCCCCGATCAGCCGGTCCTCGCCGTCCACCACCGGCGCGACGGTGAGATTGAAGTCGGCCATGCGGCGGGCCACCTCCGTGAAGTCGTCGTCAGGGCGCACCGACACCTTGCCGTGCTCCGCCAGCGAGCCGAGCGACGCCGCCGGGTCGGCCCGCACCAGGTCGCTGATCGGCACAGCCCCGGCCAGGCGGCTGTCGGAGTCGGTGACGAACACGTCGGCGACCAGCTGGGGCAGGAGGTCGACGGCCCTGATGGCGGCGAGCGCGTCGCCAGCCGTCTTCGACGCCGGCAGCGCCACGAAGTCGGTGCTCATCAGTCCGCCGGCTGACTCCGAGTTGTAGCTGAGCAGCGCCCGCACCTTCGCCTGCTGCGGCGCGGGCAGCTTGGCCAGGATCGGCGCCCGGCGGTTCTGGTCGAGGTCGGTGATGAGGTCGGCGGCGTCGTCCGCGTTCATCTCCGCCAGCACTTTGGCGGCATCCTCGTCGCTCCGGTCGCGCAGGAACTCCACCTGGTGTTCGATGTCGAGCTCCTCGAAGACGTCGGCCTCGAGCTCGGGGTCCGAGTGCACCGCGCTGATGATCTCCTCGCCCTCGTCGTGGGAGGCAGCCTCCACCAGGTCGGCGATCTGGGCGGGGTGCAGGCGTCGCAGACGGCGGAGCGGCAGCAGG
>JAFAJR010000231.1 GCA_019236085.1 Candidatus Dormiibacterota bacterium | reverse complement strand
ACCGCCGAGCACGTAGAACTTGCCGTCGGGTGGCACGGCCGCGCTGTCGGCGAAGAACGCGAAGGTCAGCTCCACGCGCTCACTTTGCCACGATAGCCGGCGATGACCGGGGATACGCCGCACCGCAACCTGCATGTCTTCGTCTGCACCACGGTCGGGCGCCACCACTGCGCAGGGCAGGGTTCGGAGCGGATCCTGCAGCGGTTGCGCGACCAGGTTGAGGACCGCGACCTGCACTGGGTGCGCACCACGCGCATGGGCTGCAACCAGCAGCACCATCAGGGGCCGGTGGTGATCGTCTACCCCGACGGCGTCTGGTACGGCAACCTGCGCATCGAGGACATCGACGCGATCATCGAGGAGCACCTGATCGGTGGGCGGCCGGTGGAGCGGCTGCGCATCGTGCCCGACGGTCCCTGGTCGGCAACGTCGCTCACCTGACGGCCGCCGGCCGTGGGCCGGCGTAGTACCGTGATCACCACACAGGAGGAATCGTCATGGGCTATTTCCGCGGCTTCGTGCACGGCGCCGCCATCGGTACCGTCATCGGGCTTTCCGTCGCGCCTCAGACGGGTGACAAGACCAGAGCGCAGCTGAAGCAGGCGGCGGCCGGCGTTCGCGAGGGCCTCGAGGTCACATCGCGGGCGCTGCAGCGGGTGGCGCCTGTCGCCAGCAGTGCGGCGCAGGTGGTGGACCGCGTGCGTCATCGCGGCGAGCACGGTGAGGAGAACGGGAGCAGCCGGGTGCGTATCAGCGAGGAGCTGCCGTCGTAGGCTCCTCTGCCAGCGCGCCCAGCGCGCAGAGCAGGGTGATCACGGCGGCGATAAGGTCGAACACGTTCATCGCCGGGGGGAAGTGCAGGCTGGCCACTGCGTTCCCGCCTGACGTGGTGTCGGCGTGCAGGAAGCCGAGCACAACGAGCAGCAGGAGCACCGCTCCTGCGCCGAGCAACGGAATCCAGGCGTCTCGTGGCGAGGCGACGAAGCCCGCATAGGCGAACACCGCAGCGAGCAGCAGATCCAGGACGTCGCGCGTGTAGGTGAGGTGCAGCGACACGCTGCCGAAGTTGCCGGTGGCTGTGCCATTCACCACATGCGAGGCGTCACCCACCAGGAAACCGCCGGCACCGACCACGAGGAATACGAGTGCGGCGAACTGCGCGTAGGTTCGTGCCATCGCGGGGCGAAACCTTAGCGCACCCGCCGGGCCACGACGGCCGTCACGTTGTCCCGGCTGCCTGCCTCGAGCGCAGCCTCGCAGATCGCCCCGGCAAGCTCGTCGGCCGCCGCATCACCCGCCGCCAGGCGCCCGAGGTCGGCATCGTTGATCGGCTCCCACACCCCGTCTGAACACAGCAGCACAGAGTCGCCCCGTTTCCAGGGATGGCTGCCGATGTCGGCGGCGACAGGGTCGCCGAGCACCGCCCGCGACAGGAGGTTGCGGCGCGGATGGTGGCGCTCCGAGTCCGCCGGAAGCCGGCCCGCCAGCACCTCCTCACCCACCCAGGTGTGATCGGTGGTGAGCCGGTGAGCCACGCTGTCGTGAACCAGGTAGGCGCGGCTGTCTCCGACGTTGGCGATGGAGACCGAATCGCGATCCACGATCGCAATGACCAGGGTGGTTCCGGGGTTGCCGCCAATGTTGTCGCGAACTCCCGCCACCGCCGCGTTGGCGCGCGCCACAGCGTCGGCGAGCAGCCCGGAGGTGCCACGCGCACGACCCTCGGCCGCCGCCCCGTCCAGGCTGCGCAGCGCGGCGGACACCGCCGCGTCGGCCGCTTCCCCACCGCCGACGTGGCCTCCCATGCCGTCGGCCAGCACCAGCGCGAGACGCCCGTCCCCGAGCGCGACTGCACCCCAGAGGTCCTCGTTGTGCTCGCGCACCGAGCCCTTGTCCGAGGCGCCCCCGGCAGCGATGCCACGGACCTCGGGCGCCACCCCCTTGGAACGTTCGGCGATCACGCTTCGGCGGGCACCTCGTCGGCCGCGTGATGCCCCAGCACCATCTGCACCACCTCATCCGCCACCACGACCGGATCGTGGCACTGGATGGTGGTCATGCCCAGGTCTGCGGCGGCATCGACGTTGCACGCCAGGTCGTCGACGAAGAGGCAGCGATCGGCGCTCACGCCGAGCCGTTCTACTGTCAGCCGGTAGATGCGCGGGTCCGGTTTGCGCATGCCCTCACGGGATGAGTCGATGACGACGTCGAAGAGCTCGTCAACGGGGATCAGGTTGCGCCACAACGGTTCACCGTCACGCGAGATGTTGGTGAGCAGCGCCGTCCTGTATCCAGCGCCCTTGATCTGGCGAACGGCATCGACCATGGCGCCGCAGGCCTCCATGCCGCGGCCGAAGATGACCTGCTGCGCCGCACGTGCATCCACGGGCTCATTGCCGGCGTCGGCATAGCGCTTGCACATGCGGTCGAAGAACTCATCGTCAGATAGCTGGCCGGTCTCCAGCAGGTGCAGGTCGTGAGCCCCAGTGGGCAGGTGGTACACGTCGCGAAAGTCGTTGAGGAAAAACGCGACCAGACCAAGGAACTCCGGGTCGATGTCATGGCGGCCGCGGAACAGCGGCTCGGTCATGACGCCGCCGAAATCGAAGATGACGGCGTCGAAGGGTCGCGCCGCTGTGGCGGAGGTGCCGGTCATGAGCCCATTCTGACCGCAGGCGACCGCAGCGGCGCTCGAGCTAGGCGGGCGCGTCGATCGTGGGTGAACCCGGACGCGCCACCGAACGCACAGCCTTGAGCAGCTCCGGTGGCGGCGTGTCCTTCACCACGTAGCCGACGGCTCCCGATTTCAGCGCTTCCACCATGCGTTCGTGGCCGCCGAAAGACGTCAGCATGATCACGCGCACCTCGGGTCGCTGCTTGACGATGAGCTCGGTCGCCTGGATGCCACCGATGCCCGGCATCGAGAGATCCATGAGCACCACTTCAGGATCGAGCGACGTGGCCATCTCTATCGCCTGTTCGCCGGATTCCGCCGTTCCGATGACCTCGAGATCGGGCTCGTTCGACAGAAATGTCGAAAGGCCCTTCCGGACCACGGGATGATCGTCGACGATGAGGATGCGGATCGGGCCTTCTGGCATCAGAACCTGCTCGCCAGCCTACTCGGCCGGAACCGTGAGCGTGACGCGCGTTCCCTTGCCCGGCGCGGAATCGATCGTGAGTGTCCCACCGGCATCCTCGGCGAGCTCCACGATTGCGTTGGTGCCCACATGACCCTGCGCGCGTCGGCGGGCCACGTCTGCTTGTGTGAATCCCTTGCCGTCGTCGGCGATGTTCAGAACGGCCAAGCCGCGATCCTCTTTGAGCGTGACGCTGACGTGCTTGGCCTCGGCGTGCGCTGCGACGTTGCGGAGCACCTCCTGAGCGACGCGGAAGATGAGGCTGGAGCGGTCTTGACGCAGGCGCATGTTGCTCGGCAGCGCAAGGCGGGTTTCGACGCCGGCGCTCTTCAGCGTGTTGAGCATCTCCAGCAGCGCAGCATGCAGGCCCTCGCGACGAAGTGTCGGAGGTGCGATCTCGATGATGAGCGTGCGCAGGTCCTTCATGGCCGACCGCGTCTCTTCGGCGGATTGTTCGAGCACTTCGAGAAGACCCGCATCGCCATTGGCCTTGTCCTTGAGTGACGACGCAGTGGCCTGCAGCGAGTACGCCATGCCGGCGAGGTTCTGCACCACGCCGTCGTGGAGGTCACGTGCGATGCGCCGGCGTTCGGATTCCGACGCCTCCACCGCGCGGTGGAGCAACTCCTCTCGCTCCTTCTGGTGGGCGGTTCGCTGCGCCTCGTATGCGTTGACGCGCCGCGCGAATAGCACCAGAAATGCGTGAAGCAGAATGACGGGAACGAGCAGAACCCCGAACCCCACGAAGCCGGCAGCATCGTGCATCTTCACGAACGCGAATGCGGCAAGCCCGAAGCCGATGCTGTAGGGAAGATTCGGAAGGCTCCTGAGCGCGATGTCGTGCCAGCGGATGTCGACGTTTGAGAGGCGTATGACCAGTGCGACGGACCAGTGGTTGACTGTGTACTGCGTGACTCCCGCCGCAACTCCGCCGAGAACAGCTCCGTAGAGGGCGTTCCCGCTCGCCTGCACGATATGGGTGTAGACGTACCAGGCGGCAACGTCTGAGAGGAAGTAGTCTGAGAGGTTGAAGGCGGTCCTGAACCA
>JAFAJR010000073.1 GCA_019236085.1 Candidatus Dormiibacterota bacterium | reverse complement strand
TCCAGCGTGACGCCGGGGTGGACGCGGAGGCCGCCCTTGGCCGGGCCGCGAGCCACGTTGTGCTGCACGCGAATGCCTTCGAACATCCGCGTGGAGCCGTCGTCCATCTTCACGGGGAAGGTGACGATGATCTGGCGCTTCACCTCGCGAAGGACCACCCGCATGTTCGGGTCGAGGCCGAGGAGCTCGGCCGCCTCGTCGAACTGACGCTGGGCGTTGAGCCACGGGTTCTCGAGCGGGCGCGCGGGAGTGAGAATGGCCGTCATGGCGTACCTCCAAGGTCGCCCACCCTGGTGCTGTCGTGGGCGCCTCGGAGCGTATGCCTTGGGGGAGTGGTACTGCCAGGGTCGGCGGTCACCGACCCGGGGCGAGGTACGCTTTGCGCCGCAAACCACAGCAAAGGAGGGTCCGGGGATGCTCGAAGGTGCCAGCGTGCATACCACGTTGCCCGTGCAGGACATGGAGCGGGCGGGCAAGTTCTACGAGGAGAAGGTCGGCGCCAAGCGGGGCAAGGCGATGTCGGGTGGCGCGTTGTTCAGCATCGGCGGCGCCGAGTTCACGCTGTATCCGACGCCCAACACGGAGCGCGGCGGCCACACCCAGATGGGGATCAGGGTGCCGGATGCGCGCGCCGCCGTGGTGGAGCTGCGCGGCCGCGGCGTCGTCTTCGAGGAGTACGACTTCCCCGGCCTGAAGACCGAGGACGGCATCGCCGACGTGGGCGACGTGATCGCCGCCTGGTTCAAGGACACCGAGGGCAACATCATCGGCGTGGTGCAGTTCCGCGAATAGGGAGCTGCCGCGCCTCAGGCGATGGTGACAGCGTCGTTCAGATACACGTCCTGGATCGCGTTCAGCAGTTGCACGCCGTCGTGCATCGGGCGCTGAAAGGCCTTGCGGCCGCTTATCAGGCCCGTGCCGCCCGCGCGCTTGTTTATCACGGCCGTGCGCACGGCGTCGGCGAGATCAGCCGCGCCAGTTGATTCGCCTCCGGAGTTGATGAGACCGCTGCGGCCCATGTAGCAATTGACCACCTGGTAACGGCAGAGGTCGATGGGATGCGGGCTCGTGAGCTTGCTGTACACGAGGTCGCTGGTCTTGCCGAACTTGAGCGCGGTGAAGCCACCGTTGGTCGTGGGCAGCTTCTGCTTGATGATGTCGGCCTGAATCGTCACGCCGAGATGGTTCGCCTGCCCGGTGAGATCGGCGGCGAGGTGGTCGTCGGTGCCGTCAAACTTGAATGCGCTGTTGCGCAGATAGCACCAGAGGACCGTCGCCAAGCCCAGCTCATGCGCCTCAGCAAAGGCAACCGACACCTCCTGGATCTGGCGGTCGGCTTGTTCCGAACCGAAATAGATGGTGGCCCCGACGGCCACGGCTCCCATGTCCCACGCCTGTTGCACGGTGCCGAACATGATCTGGTCGTACTTGTTGGGGTAGGTGAGCAGCTCGTTGTGGTTGAGCTTCACGATGAACGGGATGCGGTGTGCGTACTTCCGGGCCACCGAACCCAGCACCCCGAAGGTGGAAGCGATCGCGTTGCATCCGCCCTCGATCGCCAGCTCGACCAGCGCCTCGCCGTCGAAATAGTCGGGGTTGGGCGCAAACGACGCTCCGGCCGAGTGCTCGATGCCCTGGTCCACCGGCAGGATCGACATGTACCCGGTTCCACCCAGCCGGCCGTGGCCGTACAGCGTTTGCAGACTGCGCAGCACGCGGGGATTGCGGTCGCTCGCTGTCCAGACGCGATCGACGAAGTCCGACCCGGGGAGGTGCAGCTTCGCAGCCGGCACCGTCTCGCACCGGTGCTCCAGCAGCGAGGACGCCTCGTCACCGAGTAGCGATTCGATATTCCCAGTGGCTCGTCCCACCGCAGTGGCCATGCTGTGTGCTCCCGTCGTTGTGTGTTCCTGCTGTCGCCTCTAGTGTCGCGCATCCGGCGACGGCCGGACCCGTTCACACAGGCACAGTGTCGAGGAACTCCCGGATCAAGCGGCTGGTCTCGCGGGATCGATCGACGTTCGACTGATGGCCGCCGCTCACCGTGACCAGGCGCGCTCCCCTGATGGCAGAGGCCACCTCCCGGCCCCGGTCCAGCGGCAGCGGCACGTCCTGCTCTCCGTGGATGACGAGGGCCGGCGCCTCGATCTCGCCGAGCCGGCCCAGAATGTCGTCCCGTAGGCCGATGGCTCGGCCGACCTCCACCAGGCCGCGGACGTCGGCCTCACGCAATCGGTCCAACCAGGCATCAACCTCGTCGCGGTGGTCCACGATGAAGTCGTCCGCTAGGAATATCGGGGGCATGGCGGGGATCAGCGGCTCGAGATTCCCCTCGGCAGCGACCGAGAACATCGCCTCGTAGCGGTCGTTCATCTCGGGGTCCTCGGGCACAGCGCTGGTGTCCATGAGCACCAGTGAGCGGACGTCGGCAGGATGGGTGAGCGCGAGGCGCATGGCGATCATCCCGCCCATCGACAGCCCTACAACGTGTGCCGGCGCCAGGTCCAACTCGTGGATCACGCCGTGGATGTCCTCCGCCTGGTTCCACAGGTCGTACCCGTCCGCCGTGGTCTCGGACGCCATCTGACCTCGCAGATCGACGGCGATCACCTCGTACCGGTCCCGCAGCGCCTCGATCTGCGGCCGCCACCATTCGGCGCCGAACAGGTACCCGTGCAACAGCACCACCGGCGGACCCGCGCCCTCTCGCACCATATTGAGGCGCACCCCATTGGTCTGCACCACAGTCACTGGTCGATTCCCTCCGCAACTCAGCCGCCAGCGAGTACGTTAGGCAGCATGATGGAACGTCTGCGCATCCGGGGCGGGCCGCGGCTCGCCGGGACCGTGGCGATCTCCGGCAGCAAAAACGCTGCGCTGCCGGTCATGGCCGCAGCTCTTCTCACCGATCAGGCGATCGAGCTGCGCAACGTTCCCCGCATCGAAGACATCGACTCGATGGCCGGGATGCTGCGTCACGTCGGGCTGCGGGTCGAACGCAGCGACCCGAACACCTGGCTGCTGCAATGCGAACAGGTGCGATCGACCGAGGTCGGACCCGAGCTGACGCGGCGCATGCGCGGCTCGTTCCTTCTCCTGGGTGCGCTGCTCGCCCGCGCCGGTGAGGCCAGCATCGCAAAGCCCGGCGGCGACGACATCGGCATGCGCCGCGTCGAGCAGCACGTCGAGGGACTGCGGCTCATGGGCGCCGACGTGGTTGAGCACCCGGACCGCTACGTGGCCAGAGCGCAACGCCTTCGCGGGGCGCGCATCGACCTCGACATCCCCACCGTCACCGGCACCGAGAACTTGATGATGGCCGCGGCGCTGGCACAGGGCATCACCGTCATCAGCAACGCCGCTCGCGAGCCGCACGTGTACGACCTTGCTCGCTGCCTTGTGGGCATGGGTGCGCGCATCTCCGGCGTCGGCACCGAGCTCATCGTCGTCGAAGGTGCGGGCG
>JAFAJR010000321.1 GCA_019236085.1 Candidatus Dormiibacterota bacterium | reverse complement strand
GACCCGAGGCGCGCCGTGAGGCGGAGCGCCTGGTACATGTCTCCGGCTTCGGCGACGGACGGCTACTGGTCGCACTTGCTCCCGGGACACCGCGCGACGGCGCCGCCGCGTCAGCGAGCTGGGACAGCGAACGCTTCGCGCACCTCGCCAACCTGCTCTCGTCCCGGCACGGCGCGGGCATCGTCTTCCTTGGTGCCTTCAGCGACCGCCCTTTGGTGGACCGCATCCTGCTCGACCTCGGCGCTTCCGCCGTCGACCTCAGCGGCCAGCTCGACGTCCCGGTGACCGGCGGCGTGCTGGCGCGGTGCGACCTGCTCGTGGCCGGCGACTCCTTTCTCCTGCATCTCGCGGCCGCAGTGGGAACGCCGGCCGTCGGCCTCTATGGCCCGACCGACGGCGGGCAGCGCGGGCCCTACGGGGCGGATCACCGCATCATCCAGGCGGTGCCCCGCGACGGCAGCCCAGGCAGGCTCGAGCAGATCCGTGTCGAGGATGTGCTGGCCAGCATCGAGGCTTCCCTTTAAGAAGGATGTGCCGGCCTCAGCCCCAGATAGCCGCCAAGGACGGCGTAGCCCACCAGACAGGCAGCTGCTTCGGCACCGCCTCGCATCGCGCCGTCGACGCCGTCCGAGGCAAGCAACCCGGCGACCCAGACGAGGAGACCGGCGCCGGTCGCGGTGAGAAAGGCGAACTGCCAGCCCTCGAGCCTGCCCGCCAGCGGAACGATGCCGGCGAGGTCATCGCCCAGCCAGCCTGAGCCGCCGGCGAGCGCACCCTGGATCCGCAAGGCCACCCGTAGGCGCACCAGGACCAGGGCGAGGGCGGCGACGCCGAGCGATGCTCCCGCTGCAATGAGGGCGTGGCCGGTGTCGCCGGGCGAAGCGCCGGACCGCAGCGGAGACAGCCCGCCCGGCAGGAGCATTGAAGCCGCCAGCGCCGCCATGGTGAGCATTCCGGCTGCTGCGGCGACCGAGCCACGCCGGATCACGAGCCTCGTCTCGGCTGCCGGGATGGCCGCCCGGTCGCGGTGGCGGACAACCCGAAGGATCGCCAGGATCCCCGCTACGAAGGAGACCTGCGGGGCGAGCACCAGCACCACGGCGAGCGCAGCCGAGGCCCAGCTTGCAACGTCGAGGTGCGACGCGACGCCGCCGGACCCGGGCCGGATCACGGTCACCACCGGAGCCAGCGCGGCGGCGTAGACCAGCCCGCTGAACGCCAGCACGGAGAAGCCGAGAACTGCACCTGAACGCGCCTCGTGCGTGCCCAGCTCGTCGGCAAAGCGCCGGGCGAGGTCGCCGGGATCGCCCAGGGCTGCCTCTGGGTCGCAGAGCTGGTGGTCGCGGAATTCGGCGACGATGCGCCGCCTCCGGCCGGCGGGGATGCCTGCCGCCGCAAGCCGGCGGTCGAGGTCGTCGATCATGCCAGCACCGATTCGACGGCGGCCGAGAAAACGCGCCAGTCGTCCCGGTGCCGCGCCAGCTCAGCCCGGCCACGGGGGGTGACCCTGTAGACCCGGCGCTGCCGCCCCTCGGCGCTGGTCCACTCGCTGCTGAGGAACCGCTCGTGCTCCAGGCGATGCAGCGCCGGGTAGATCGTGCCCTCGGGCAGGGTGAACGTCCCGCCCGAACGGGCCTTCAAACCCTGGACCACGGCGTAGCCATGGGCGGGAGCTTCGGCCACCACCGCAAGGATCAGGCCGTCAAGGTGTCCCTTGAGCGCTTCCGGCGTCATTACCGAGCAATGCTATGCCTAGCATCGCTAGGTGTCAAGTCCTCAGGAGTCGGAGGCGTCGCGTCCTGCCGCGTTGCGGCGGTTGCGCCGCACCATCCACACCAGCCCCGCAGCTGTCAGCGCGTCCAGCGCGGCAAACGCGGGCCACAGGAATGGAGCGTTGCCGAAGTTGAGCCCGGCGATCGGCAACAGCGACAGGACGTCGGGTGGTGCTGTGCCGAGCAGCGCCGCCGCGTCCTGTGAGGCCGAAGCCGGGTCCGATGCCGGGTTGTACGGCGACGACAGACCGGCCAGCGCCGCGTATCCGGTGCTTCCCGAGCCTGACGACCCGCCGCCCGGATCGCCCGTTCCGCCGGGGCCTCCGGTTCCTGAGCCCGGCGTTGGGGTGGGACAGAGCAGCGTGACCAGGCAGGAGGGATCGGGAGTTGAGCCGCCGCCTCCGCCGCCACCTGGCGTCGGCGTCGGGCAGGTCACCAGCGGAATGCAGAGCGGTGTCGGTGATGCGGTGGGCGTGGGGCAGGTGACGAGCGGGACGCAGAGCGGCGTCGGCGAAGGCGTCGGTGTGGTGCAGAGCAGCGGGATGCACAGAGTCGGCGTCGGGAGCGGCAATGTCGGGGTAGGCACTGGCGCAGTGGGTGTCGGTGGCAGTGTGGGCAGGGTCGGCGTCGGCAGCGGCGGCGTGGGCGTCGGGGGGAGCGTGGGGCAGCCGACGATGGGAAGGCAGGTGGACTGCGGCACCGCTGCCTCGGCTGAGGCGCTGGCCGGCGTGGCGGCGGCCGGCAGCGGGGCAGCGACTGAGACCACTGCCAGCACCACAGCCGAGGACGAGAGCCCGGCGGCCGCGAGCCAGCCGGCGCGGGCGCGCCGGGAGGTGCCCCGCACCCTGAGCCGGCTGAATACACGCCTGCCCATACCTGTTTCAACGTTATACATCGCCTGAACCCTGCGGCCGGGGGGTCTGTCGGCGGACCGCGATCGGCTGCTGTGCGGTTCGCAACATCTGCCGCGCCGCCGGCAGCCTCGAGCGGCACGGCCATCGCAAGACGTTGTGGTGCGATGTGCAATTCGTCAACGACTGATTAAGTGCCGCAAGCTCGCCGGCTGTCGTGCGTTGATCGAAGCAAGGGGATGCGGACAATGACACGTTTTCCGATGCGCGCTGCTGCGCCCGCCGTCTGCGCTGTGGCGTTTCTCACAGCGCTCTGCGCCACGCCGGTGACGCAGGTCCGGGCTGCCGCCTTCGATGGCGTCCCCCACTATCAGCACGTCGGAGTGCTGGTGCTGGAGAACGAGTCCGAGAGTTCGACCTGGGGTGCGTCGAGCCCCGCCACATACCTCAACTCGCTGGTGCCGGACGGAGCCTTTGCCCAGAACTATTACGCCGACGGTCACGTCAGCCTGGACAACTACATCAGCATGACCAGCGGTCAACCCGGCACGCTGACCGACACCGACTGCGCGACGGTCAACCTGTACACCTGCCAGCAGTTTGTCAACACAGCCGCCTACATGAACGGCGAGAACATCGGCGATCAGGTGGAGGGCGCCGAGCTCACCTGGCGCGAGTACGCCGACTCCATCCCCTACTCGTGCTTCCACGCGGACCTCTCGGCCACCGCCTCGCCCGACCCGTACCAGGGCGACAGCACGTCGCCGCCAGCTGGCAACTACGCCGACCGCCATGACCCGTTCGTGTACTACAGCGACATCACAGGCAACCAAACGCGGTGTGTCGACGACGACGTTCCCTTCACGCAGCTCGCCACCGACATCACAGGCAACACCGTGCCGAACTACTTCTTCATAACGCCGGATACCTGCCATGACGGCCACGACGACTCGCCTTCCTGCGCGACGGGGAGCCCGGTGCCCGCTGGCTGCACTACGGCCGGCGGTCTCGTCACGTTCGACTGCTGGCTGCACAGCATGCTGCCGTCGCTGCTCACGTACTTGGATGCGAACGACGGGGTGCTGTTCATCACCACCGACGAGGCAGCCGACAGTGACACCTCGGGCTGTTGCACCGGCGGCCCGGGCGGCCAGGCGGGAGTCGGCGGCAAGGTGGGGCTGCTCGCGCTCGGCTATGGCGTGCGCGCCGGCTACACCAGCACAGCTGACTACGACCATGTCTCGCAGCTGCGCACCATGGAGGATGCACTCGGAATCGGGACGTATCTGAACAACGCGTCAACGGCGACGGCCATGAGTGACCTCTTCGTCACGCCATCGACCAGCTCCCCGGAGGTGCCGAGCGTCCTGCTGCTGCCGCTGTTCGGTGTGCTCGCTGCTGCGGTGGCACTGCGACGCAAGTCCCGCGCATGAGAGGCGCTTTCCACGGCGGGTTCTCGCGACGCGACTTCCTGAAGGTCACCGGAGCAGCGGGCGCGACGCTGCTCATCCCGAACAGCGTGCTGCGCGCAGCGGATGTGCTCGCCGCCACGTCCCCAATTCGCGCCGCGGGCAGCCTCCCCTTTCCCGGCCGCCCCCCGGGGCACCCGCAGCCGGATCTCGCGCCGGCTCTGGCCAACATTGACCACATCATCATGCTGATGATGGAGAACCACTCCTTCGACAACTACTTCGGCATGCTGCCGTACCAGGTGCCGGCGCTGAACGGCAATGTCGACGGCTGGCCGTCGCTGGGCCGCGGCGGCATTCCCAACACCGCGGTGCCCCAGGCGGATTCCCAGGGAGTGGTGCACACGCCGTTCCCCATGCCCAACGGCTGCCAGCCCGGGGCCGTGAGCCAGTCCTGGGACGCGAGCCACCAGGCCTACGACCAGAAAAAGATGGACGGTTTCTGCATCGGCAGTTCCCCGGCCGCCCTCGGATACTGGGACCAGTCGCTGCTGCCCTTCTACTACTCGCTTGCATCCAACTTCGTGGTCTGTGACCGCTACTTCTGCTCCACGCTGTGCCAGACGTATCCCAATCGCGTGTTCATGATGGCGGCAACGGCGTGTGGCCTCACGGCTACGCAGACGCCGCCTCCCAGCGTGACACCGGTGAATGGGCACATTTTCGAGCGCCTCGACGCCTACAACATCAGCTGGATGGACCTGTACGCCGAGCTGCCCAGCCCCGGCCTGTTCGGCGCCACGTACGCGGCGCAGGAGGAAGCGCTCGGCAAGCTCGTATTCGCCGGCCCCACGAACGACGACTTGGTGACAGCCTTCAGCCTCCTGTGCCAGGCGAACAACTTGCCGTCGGTGATGCTGCTCGAGCCGAACTACGAGTACGGCAGCGAGGAGAACCCGCAGAACGTGCAGACAGGACAGACGTTCGTGCAGGGCATCGTCAACGCGCTGATGAATTCGCCTGCCTGGAGCAACACGCTGCTCATCTACACATACGACGAGCATGGCGGCTACTACGACCACGTGGTCCCACCGTCGGCGCTCAATCTCAATCCCGGCGACGGCACATCGCCCTCGCAGCCGCCTGTGACATCGACCTACGGCGACGACTACACGGTGCTGGGTTTCAGGGTCCCCACCGTCATTGTGTCGCCCTGGATCAAGTTGGGGTTCGTGTCGCACACCGTGTACGACCACACCTCGTGGCTGGCCACGATCGAGAAGAAGTGGAACCTGCCGGCCCTCACCAATCGCGACGCCCAGGCCAACCCCCTTGACGACTGCCTGGTGAGCAGCGGGCCCGCGCCCCTGGCGACGCCGCCCATGCTGCAGTCCGCCAGACACAGTACTGAGGCCGACTCGGTGGCCTGCGAGGAGGACGGAGGCCAGGATCCGCTGGCACTCCCCGAGGCGCCGTCGACCGCGCTGCTCGCGGCGGCAGGCGTCGCCGCAGGCGCCGGGGCACTGGCGCTCAGGCAGCGGATCCGCACGCCACAGTAGGCGCCGGACCGCGGCAGGGGTCCACAAATCGCGGGACCGGGGGTAGGATCAGCGGGCCGCGCCGCGCCGTGGCCGCTCGAACTCGTCATTTCACTCCACGTTGCAGCAGAGGTTCGAGGTCCGTGCATTCGCAAGAGCTCCGACGAAGGACGGTCCGCCGCCGTGCGTCCCGAGGCGCGCGTGCGCGCCATGCGCGCCGCCGCGGCCTGACGGCGGCCGGTTTCGGCGTCTCGGTTCTGGCCGGGATCGTCTTTTACTTTCTGCCCCTGATCGGCGTGGCGCTGCACGACACCGGCCAGCAGAACACCGCCCTCGGTGGCGCGCCGCAACTCACGCCCGTGGCGGCCACCGAACATCTCTCCTCGAACGCTCCCTTCACGCTGCTGCTGCTCGGCTCTGACAGCGACTCGAAATTCCACGGCGCCTATCTCACGCAGTCGATGATCCTCACGCGCGTCGACCCTGTCAGCAAGCACGTCACCATGCTCTCCATCCCACGCGATCTCTGGGTGCTGCTGTGTGACGGCGGCTACGGCAAGATCGACCAGGCGTTCCTCCACGGCGGCGCGCAGTGCGCAATCCAGACAGTCGAGGCGGACCTGCACGTGCACGTCGACTTCTACGCCTGGATCGGGCTGCAGGGCCTGGTGTCAGTGCTCGACGACCTCGGCGGCGTGAACGTCACCGCCAACAACCCCGTCATGGACGACTACTACCCCGCGGACCTCTCGGGCGGCAATCCCTTTGCGTATCAACGGATTCTGATCCTTCCCGGTGCCCAGCACATGGACGGCACGCTCGCGCTGCAGTACGTGCGAGCCCGGCACGACGATGCCTACGGCGACTTCGCGCGCTCGCAACGGCAGCAGCAGGTGCTGATCGCACTGCGCGCCAAGACCAAACACCTGTCGCTCGCCGACCTGCCGAACCTGGCCAGCTCGCTGGGATCAGACTTCCAGACCGATATGTCAATCGGACAGGTGAATGAGCTCCTTCCCGTCGCCGGCTCGGTGCCGCTGGCGGCAATCACCCAGGTGGTGCTGCTGCCGCCCTACACCAGCGACGCGTACGT
>JAFAJR010000177.1 GCA_019236085.1 Candidatus Dormiibacterota bacterium | reverse complement strand
AAGCCCTGCGCCTGCGGGACCAGGGCTGCCGGTTCCCCGGCTGCGACCGTCCCCACGAGTGGTGCGACGCGCATCACCGGGTGCATTGGGCGGACGGTGGCAAGACGGAGCTCAGCAATCTGCTGTCGTTGTGCCGCCGGCACCATCGCGTGGTGCACGAGGAGGGTTGGAGCATCAGCCTCGACGATGGTGCCGTGGTCGTCACGCCGCCACCGCAGCGCAGGTGATCGGCGAATATAAGACTGATCGATGAATGCAGGCGAGTTGGCAATCAGTCCAGGGCGTCGAGCAGCTTCTGTCTGAGCGACTCCAAACGCTCGAAGTCATCCACCGATGGCCGGTTCGATCCCTTCTGCGGGAACTTCAGATGCTGCACCGCATCCGCCAGGACCTGGATCTCACCTTCAGTAAGCCGCACTGATCGAAGGTCGGGTG
Organism: Candidatus Dormiibacterota bacterium; assembly: GCA_019236085.1. GTDB lineage: Bacteria > Chloroflexota > Dormibacteria > Aeolococcales > Aeolococcaceae > JAFAJR01. The sequence goes on along the minus strand of JAFAJR010000177.1, from coordinate 1,828 downwards.
GCGGCTCCGCCGGCACCGGCGTGACCTTCGGATGGTCAACCGACCCGCTGTTCTCGTTCAGTTCCTCCGCCTCGGTCGGGCGGAACAGCTCGTCCGAGCCGCGCAACTGAGCGCGGCGAAACCCACGCATCATGTCGAGACCGCGCGCACGCGCTCCCGCTTGGTGCGGGTCCCGGCCACTTCCACGCTTGGCTCAGCGGTCGCCTTGCCGTCCATCGCCAGCACGGCCTGCGCCAGCGCCCGATACGACTTCGCGCCCGGCGAATTCGGCGCGTACTGGAGGATCGACTGGCCGGCCAGCGGCGTCTCAGCGAACCGTATCGACGCGTCGACAGTGATGTTGAAGACCAGGTCGCCATAGTGGCCGCGCACCAGGTCCAGCACCTCCTGGCTGTGCAGCGTGCGCGACTTGTAGATCGTCGGCAAGATGCCCGCGATGTGCAGGTCGTGGTTGAGCTTGGCGCGCACCCTATCGATTGTCCGTTGCAGCTGCTGCATGCCCTTCATGCCGAAGTACTCGCACTGCAGCGGGATGATCACCTCGGACGATGCCACCAGCGCGTTGATGCACAGCAACCCGAGGCTTGGCGGGCAGTCGATGATGACGAAGTCGTACTCGCCCTCGATCGGCTCCAGCTTCTCTTTGAAGATAGACTCGCGTCCGAACTCGGTGACCAGCTGCAGCTCCGCGCCGCTCAGCTCGATGTTCGCCGCCAGGAAGTCGACGCCGATGGGCTCCGAATGCAGCCGGACATCGGCCGCCTCGACGTGATGGTCGACCAGCAGGTCGTACACCGTCTGCTCTAGCTCGTCCGGCCGCAGCACGCCCATGTTGATGGTGAAGTGGCCCTGGGGATCGAGATCGACGCCCAGCACCTTCTTGCCGGCCTCGGCCAGCGCCGCGGCAAGCGACACCGCCGTGGTGGTCTTGCCCACACCGCCCTTCTGATTGGCGATGGAGATGACACGCGTCATCGCTGTGGTGGCGTCTTGGGAAGTTGGTGGGACGAGCAGACGCGCTGCACTGAGCGGGTATCATACCGAACCCCGGCGCCCTCTCAAACGGCGCAACCAGCAACGGTGTGTGCCCGTTGCTGTTCATGTCAGACGAGGTTTCCCCTTGGCCGAAGAACGCGTCAAGCCGCGCAGCATGTTTGTCGAGGAGGCCATCCAGGCGGCGCTCGAGAGCCGCTGGGATGACGCGCTCGAGATCAACCAGACCCTGGTGGAGCGCCACGGGACCGACGAGGACACCCAGAACCGCGTCGGCAAAGCGCTCACCGAGCTCGGTCGCCTCGACGAGGCGCTGGAGGCGTACTCGTCCTCGCTGCAGCTGAATCCGCTGAACCTCATCGCCCAGAAGAACGTTCGCAAGCTGTCCGCGCTCCGCGAGCAGAAGGATGCTCTGCCCAGCACCACCCAGGCGATCGACGTCGACCTGTTCACCGAGGAGCCTGGCAAGAGCGGGCTGACGGTGCTCCGGGCTGCAGGTCGCGGCGCGACCGTCGCAGTGGCGCCCGGCGATGTGATCGAGCTGCATCGCTCCGGCTCGCAGCTTCTGGCCGAGACCTCGCGCGGCGTCAGCCTGGGCGACGTGGAGCCCAAGCTCGCACGCCGGCTGGTTCCCCTGATCCAGAGCGGCAACCGCTACGCGGCGGCCGTCGCCAGGGTGGGGGACCAGGGCAACATCGAGATCATCATCCGCGAGGTCTTCCAGTCCCCGGAGAACGCCCGCAAGTCGTCCTTCCCCACCACCAGGACGCAGCGGCGCGACGACTTCCGGCCCTACGCCAAGGACACCCTGCTCGGGGCACGCGAGGTGGACGAG
>JAFAJR010000158.1 GCA_019236085.1 Candidatus Dormiibacterota bacterium | reverse complement strand
CATCCAGGAGGACGACATGACAGGGGAGTGGTCGACGCCGGCGCGCTCGCGCCGTGCCATCAGCAGCATCGCAACGGGCGTAGCACTGCTCGCAACAGTTCCGCTGGTGGTGCTGCCGCGCCTCACGGCGACCGCCGCAACCAACACCAAGCCGACGAATGCGTGCACCCTGACCACACCGGCAGGGACGGTGCAGCATGTCATCGACATCGTGTTCGACAACGTGCACTTCACGCGCGACAACCCCAATGTGCCCTCGGACCTGGAGCAGATGCCGCACCTGCTGAGCTTCCTGGAGAAGAACGGCGTGCTGCTTTCCAACGAGCACACCCCACTCATCGCGCACACCGCTGACGACATCCTCACCACGCTCACCGGCGTCTACGGCGACAAGCACGGCCAGCCTGTGGCAAACAGCTACGGCGTCTTCAACACCAACGGCTCGGTGAGCTTCGCGAGCTCCTTCGCCTACTGGACAGACCCGGTGGCCAACTCCAGCACCACCGACACCACGCCGACAATGGCCAACCCGGATGGCGACATCGCACCGGCGCCGTGGGTGCCCTTCACGCGAGCAGGCTGCGACGTCGGCTCCTTCTCCACCGCCAACATCGAGGTGGAGAACTCCGACCCGGATCTCAAGGCCATCTATGGCGCGAACAGCCCGCAGTGGCAGGAAGTGCAGAACGAGGAAAAGCTGTACGGCTACCCGGACATCTCGGACGCCAACTACCAGGGGATCATCGTGCACTGCGCCAAGACCACGTCGTCGGTGTGCGCAAAGAACGCATCGCTCGCTGCTCCGGACCGTCTTCCCAATGAGCCCGGCGGCTACAAGGGCTACCAGGCTCTGTACGGCAACGTGAATGTGGGCCCCGTCATCGGCGGCACCACGGTCCCCGGCCAGGGCGTCGAGGTGAACGACCTCAACGGCCAGCCGCTCACGAGCTACTACGCCGGTCTTGACCTGGGCAAGACGTACTACGGGTTTCCCGGCTTCGACGTGAGCGCCGCTCAGACGCTTGCCTACCTCGCCGACATGCAGGAGCACGGCGTCCCGGTCACCTACGGATACATCGAGGACATGCACGACAACCACAGCGGCGACACCGCGCTGGGGCCTGGGGACGCGACGTATGAAGCCCAGCTGAAGGCGGCCGACACCTCGTTCGAGCAGTTCTTCACGCGGCTCCAGGGTGACGGCATCACGCCGGCGAACACGCTCTTCGTCATCAGCTCTGACGAGGGCGACCACTTCGCGGGCACGCAACATCCAACGCCGGCCGGATGCGACGGCGTCACGACGGTGTGCACCTACCCGGCGGGTTCGATCGGCGAACTCGACGTCAACCTCAGCGGCCTGCTCAAGGAGCAGTTCCCGTCTGAGACCTCATCTGACTATTCGGTGCACTTCGACTCGGCGCCGAACTTCTACATCGACGGCAACCCCGCCGCGGGCTCCGCCCGTGCCCGCCAGCTCGAGCACGAGCTCGCGGCAGTCCTCGCCCCCGACCCATTTGCCAACAACGACACCGGCGGTACTGTGCCACTCACGCGGTACCTCGCCGACCAGGTGGAGGAGTCGGTGCTGCACATGCGCACCAGCGACCCCAACCGGCTGCCCAGCATCACTGACTTCGCCGTGCCCGACTTCTACGTCGGCACCGGTAAGCTCACCTGCTCAGGACCGAGCGGTGACGAGACAGGCACCAGCGACCCATGCGTGGTCGTCAACCCCGGGTACGCCTGGAACCACGGCGACGTCGCGCCGGAGATCAATCGCAACTGGGTTGCGTTCACCGGGCCTGGTGTGACAGCACGGGGCGTCGACTCGAGCACCTGGGCCGACGAAACCGACGTGCGTCCCACGCTGATGGCGTTGACCGGATTGAGCGACGACTATGTCAGCGACGGCCGGGTGCTGTTCGAAGACGTGAGCCGGTCGCTGCTTCCTCCCGCGTATGGTGACCCTGGCCGGCGTGACACCCTTGCCGACTTGGAGTACGCCTACAAGCAGATCAACGCTGATGTGGGCGCGTTCGGTGTCGCGACGCTCGAGGCATCGACCAAGGCCTTGGAGAGCACATCGGCCGGCGACCACACCTACTGGGACATCGAGAATGCGCTGGCCACACTGGGCGCGAAGCGTGACGCGCTGGCACGCAACATCGCAGAGGCGTTGTACGACCTGGAGTTCCACCAGCAGCCGATTGCGAACGACACCGCTGCCGACTGGACGGCGCGGGCCAACGCGCTCATCGCCGCAGCCGCTGAGCTCGGCGCGTCCGAGTAACCGCTCGGTCCGGTGTCACTTGCGGCGCTCCCGCAGCTGCCGGTCGACAGTGGTGAACGTGTCGCCACGGTGCCGGCTGCGGGGGCGTGGGCGGGTCGGTGGCAGGCGCACGGCCCACATCAGCGCGGCGCCGACGATGATGCCGACCAACACCACGACGACGATG
>JAFAJR010000200.1 GCA_019236085.1 Candidatus Dormiibacterota bacterium | reverse complement strand
GGGCCGTCGACGGGCATCTGCAGCTCGATGTCAGCGCTCACCGGACTGTGCTCCTCCACCTCGAAGCTGACGCTGACCCGGGTCGCTGCCAGCGCCACCTCCACCAGCCGCCGCCCCAAAGCCGTGGCGCACTGCCGGGCGGCGGCGGCCAGCATCTCCAGGTCCCCCACAGGGCCATCGAGCACCAGGCGCTCCTCCAGCACCCGGACGGCAGGCTCGGGGTGCAGCTGCTCGCCATCGCCGCCGCGGACCAGGCAGCTCAGCCGCAACCCCTCGGTGCCGAACTGCCGCTGCAGGTCAGCTGGGGCGATCGCCGCCACGGCGCCGAGGCAGTCCAGGCCGAGCGCGGCGAGGCGGCCGCTTACCGCCTCCGGGACGGGCAGCACCCCGAGGGGCAGCGACGCCAGGAACGCCGCCTCCTCGCCGGGTGGCACCCGCCGGATCCGCGACGGGTCGCTGCGCCGCGCCGCCATCCGGGCGGTGAACCGCGATCCGGCAACCCCGGCGGCGATGGGATCTGTGCCCAGCACCGCCTGGAGGGAGCGGGCCACGGCGGCAGCCCAGGCGGCCTCGGTCGGATGCTGGGCGTGGCTGCCGCTCAGATCGCAGAGCAGCTCGGCGTCGCCGGACTCCACCACCGGCGAGAGCCGGTGCACCGCCGCCTCGGCCCCGGCGCGCAGCGAGGCGACGGCCTCGGCGTCGAGAGGGACGAACGCCGCCTGGGCGCAGATCTGCTGGGCCTGGCGCAGCGGCATGCCCGGCCGGACCCCTGCAGCAACCGCCGGCGCCGACGCCGCCACCACCGGCAGCCGCAACTCCGGTGCGCCCCCCACGATGACCGGCTCGCCGCGCAGCTCCGGGTAGCGGCGCAGCGCTGCGACGAGGCCGAGGTGCTGGTGCACCGCGCAGAAGACCCGCACTCAGGCACCCGACACCGCCGCCGCCGGCAGCTCCGCCCCGGCCGGCTGCAGCCGCGGCGCCACCACGGTGGGCAGACCGATCACCTCCCCCACCGAGTACGGCCGGGGATAGCGGAGCAGCACCGAGACCGACGCCCCGGGCGCTCCCACCTTGCACTTGGTGGCGGTGACCAGCACCCGGAGCCCGGTGACGTCGCCGTGGACCCGGTGCCAGCCGGCGGCGGAACAGGTGAGGATGAGCGAGGCGGCGTGGGCCAGGGCCGGCGCCGGCGGACCTGAGGTGGTGATGACGCAGACCGAACCCCGGGCGCTCACCGCCTCGGCCAGCGCGTTCAGGGCGCGGTCCCAGCCGGAAGCGGGGCGCGACGTTCCGCCCAGGGCGATGCCCAGCCAGGGAAGGCCGGCGGCAACCAGGGAGCGGCCCATGGCCATGCCTCTGCCCCAGCGTCCCTCACCGGGCGCCAGCACCAGGCAGGCACCGAGGTCGGCGCCGAGGTCGGCCAGGAAGCCGGGGTCAAGCGTTCCGGGCAGGTCGACATAGGCGACATCCCGGCTGCGGCTGGCCACGGCGGTGAGCGACTGCAGCAGGGTGAGCCGCCCCGACGGCCCACGCCGGGCTGCCGCCGCCAGGACCGTGAGCCGGCCCCGGGGCAGGCCGCCGGGCAGCACCGAATCGTCAAGCGTGGGAATGCCGGTGGCCCAGCACTCGACGGTGTCCGCCTGGTCACCCCGCTGCAGGGCGCGGGGACCGTAGCGGCGGCGAAGGGTGGCGAGTGCTGCGGACAGGGAATCGCCTGACATCGCTCCTCACATGAACCGACCGCCTCATCCACGGGGTCGAGAGCAGGAGCGTCGAGGCGGGGCATCAGCATAGCGAACGGATGTTCGCCATGCAAGCGCAGCGGTTCCATCGCCCCGAGTGGTTTCCGTACTCTTGCCGCCGATGGCCGACACCGCTTCCACGCCCCGCTGATGCGCATCGCGGTCACCGGCGGCACCGGGTTCGTCGGCTCGCACCTGGTGCGCGGCCTGCTTGGCGAGGGCCACGACGTGGTGGTGGTGTCGCGTGGCAGCCGGCGGTCGCGAAACGAGCGGCTCTCAGTGGTCTCCCGCGACCTGACCCGCGACGACAACCTGGCCGAGGCCTTCGCCGGCTGCGACGCGGTGATCCACCTCGTCGCGGTGATCCACGAGCGCGGCCAGCAGACCTTCGAGCGGGTGAACCGGGGCAGCGCTGAACGGGTCGCGGCGGCCGCCGCCGAAGCGAAGGTGCCCCATGTGATCCACCAGAGCGCCATCGGCGCCTCACCCGACCCCCGCTATCCCTACCTGCAGACCAAATGGGCCGCCGAGGAGGCCTTCCGGGGCTCGGGAGCGCCGTTCAGCATCATCCGGCCCAGCCTCATCTTCGGACCCGGCGACGGCTTCTTCACGCTGGTGGCGCGGCTGATCCGCCTCAACCCGGTGATCCCCATCCCGGGCAGCGGCGCGGCGCTGTTCCAGCCCGTGTCCATCGACGACGTGGTGCGCTGCCACCTCACCGCCCTGGAGCGGGGACCAAGCCTTCGGGTGCAGGAGATCGGCGGACCCGACCACCTCACCTATGTCGACATCGTGCAGATCGTGCGACGCGCAATCGGTGCTCGCTTCAGAAAGCTGGTGCGAGTCCCGATCCGCATGCTGGTGCCGCCGGCGTTCGTGATGAACGCGGTGCTCAAGCACCCGCCCATCACGCCGCAGCAGTTGCGCCTGCTGGAGAAGAACAACATCACGCGCATCGACGCGATGCAGCAGGAGTTCGGTTTCGATCCGCTGCGCTTCGAGGACAACGCCGACTACCTCGAGGACTACTGATGGCGCAGATCGTCACCATCGGGGGACAGCAGTTCAAGAAGCGCAACATCATCGCGGTCTGGCTCGGGCTGCCCTTCATCACGCTGGGCATCTACACCTACGTCTGGTGGTACAAGATCAACGACGAGGCGCGGCGGTATCTCGGCGATCCCAGCATCAATCCCGTGCTGTCGGTGCTCGCGTTCGTTCCAGGCTTCATCCTCATCGTCCCGCCGTTCATCTCCATCTACCGGACAGCGGGACGGATCCGGCGCATGCAGGAGCGTGCCGGCATCCAGGAGCGCGCCCATCCCTGGATCGCGATCCTGCTGGCGTTCGTGTTCGGGCTGTACACGCTGTACCTGCAGCTGTGCCTCAACGAGATCTGGGACCGCTACCTGCTGTCCCAGGGCGCTTTGCCCGGGGCCCTGCCACCGGCCGCGCCGCCAAGCGCGCTGACTCCGCCGGGTGCCGCGCCGCCTCCAGCGCCGTGACCGTCGACGAACGGCTCGCCGAGCTCGGCATCGCGCTGCCCCAGCCGGGAAATCCCGTGGCCAGCTACGTCATGGCGCAGCGCAGCCGGTCGCTGCTCTTTCTCTCCGGGCACATCGCCAAGCGTGATGGCGTGCCGGTCGTCGGCACTGTCGGCGGCGACGTCACGCGAGAGGAGGCGCAGCAGCTGGCGCGTCAAGTCGCCATCGATCTCCTGAGCACTGTGCGTGCCGCCGTGTCGTCGCTGGATTCGGTGCGCGTTGTCAAGGTGACAGGCTTTGTGCGTAGCGCTCCCGGCTTCACCGAGCAGCCGTTTGTGATCAACGGCGCATCGGATCTCTTCGTCGACGTGCTCGGCGAACGGGGACAGCATGCACGCAGCGCCGTGGGTGTCGCGGAGCTGCCGCTGGGCGCAGCGCTGGAGATTGAAGCGGTGTTCGAGGACGTCGCAGAAACCTGATCCAGGTCGATCAGAAGGGCTGCTGCGTGCCTCGCGGGCTGATCGGCCCGATGTCGACGTGCCCGCACACTTCAGGCGGAGTGTTCTGCGACGCAAGGTGTGCGGGCACCGCAAACGAGCCGCTGAGCTGTGGTGGGGTGAACAGGAAGTTCGCCGGTGTCTCGGGCGTGTTGCACGTGTCTGTCCAGCGCATGTAGAAGATGGCGTGCCCCACATCGTTGCCGGAGTTGAGCGGTGCGGTGTCGGGCTGCAGCGTCACCAGCGTGGGTGACACGCCGTTGCCGGTGGTCGGCGCGTAGGTGAGCGCCAGCATCTGGCCACCGCCCGAGGTCATCTGCACGCCGAAGTAGCCCTGCATCGTGCACGCCACCGACGCCGTGTCGCGCACCTCGAAGCCGGCATAGATCGTGCCTGCAGCGCCCTGCTGCGTGTCCATCTCCCCTTCGAGCTGAGGCGCCGTGCACTCCTGCAAGGCCGGCGTCGCAGCGGGTGTCGCCGTCGGAGCTGCAGACGCTGACGGCGTTGCCGTGTTCGACGATGTCGACGGCGTAGCCGATGGCGCAGACGACCCGCATGCAGCCACTGCAGCGAGCAGCGGCACGAGCAGCATCATCCTCCGGTGCTTCACGGTGCGAATCGAAGCACACACCGGCTGCGCGTGCATGCACATTCTTTTTCAGCGCGCCACCGGCAGCACGAACGGCTTGTGCACCACCTCATCCAGGGCGAAGATGGTCTGCGTGGCCCGCACGCTTCCCGACGTCTGGAGCCGTTCGAGGATCACATCGCGCAGGGTCTGCACGTCGGGGACGCGGACCAGCAGCAGGGCGTCGTACTCGCCGGTGGTGAAAGCGCAGTACTCCACCTCCGGCATCCGCGCTAGCTCCTGGCGCAACGTCCGCCACGCCGGCTGGCGTCCCGACACCAGCACGAAGGCGGTGAGGCCCAGTCCCACCTTCGCGGGGTCGATCCTGGCACTGAAGCCCTCGATCACCCCCTCGGTGCGCAGCCGTTCCAGCCGGGCGTAGGCCTGGGTCCGGGACACTCCGGCGGCCCGGGCGAGCTGCGCCACCGGCTGCCTGGCGTCCCCGGCGAGGGCCTCGAGGATGCGCCGGTCGACCGGATCGAGCGGCGTCGCCGTAAGGCCATGCGATGCAGGCCGTTCGCGGTTTCGCGTCCCAGTGCGCTTGGTTTTGGACAATCCATAGCAATTGTGCGCAGATCAGTGACATTCTGTCCA
>JAFAJR010000125.1 GCA_019236085.1 Candidatus Dormiibacterota bacterium | reverse complement strand
CGTCATCCACGAGCACGAGCTCCAGTGGAAGATCAACGCGCAGCACGGCTTCGATCACCTTGTTCAACGTGCGCTCCTCATTGAGCGCCGGCATGAGAACCGAGAGATACGGCCTGCCGTCGCTCATGCCGACGCCCTCGCCACCGGAGGCGCAGTCTCTCGCTGCGAGCGCCACCAGTCCACTGTGCGGCGCAATCCGTCGTCAAGGCCAACCTTCGGCTCCCATCCCAGCAACGAGCGCGCCACGCTGATGTCAGGGCGGCGGCGTCGCGGATCGTCCTCGGGGAGCGGCTGGCACACGATCTCGCTGTTGCTGCCACATATGTCTCTAACCGTCGCTGCCAGCTCGTTCATGGTCACCTCGTGGGGATTGCCCAGGTTGACCGGCAGAGCACGGTCCGCGTCCAGCAGCCGCAGCAGTCCGTCGACCAGATCATCCACGTAGCAGAGGCTTCGCGTCTGCGAGCCGTCGCCGTACACGGTGATGGGCGCGCCGTCGAGAGCCTGGTTGACGAACTGGGGCACCGCGCGGCCATCCTCGTCGCGCATTCTTGGGCCGTATGTGTTGAAGATCCGCGCGATCCGCGTGTCGACACCGCGAGATCTGTGGAACGCCATGACGAACGCCTCCGCTGCGCGTTTGGCCTCATCGTACATGCTGCGTGGACCGACCGGGTTGACGTTGCCCCAGTGGGTCTCAACCTGAGGATGCAGCAGCGGGTCACCATACACCTCGCTGGTGGAGGCCAGCATGAAGCGCGCCTGCTTCTCCTCAGCGAGGCGGAGCGCGTTGTAGGTCCCGGCGGTGCCCACCAGCAGTGTCGCCACCGGTTCGCGCTGGTAGTCCACAGGCGATGCCGGGGAAGCGAAGTGCAGCACCGCGTCGACGTCGCCGCCGATGCCCAGCGTTTCACTCACGTCGTGTCGTACAAGCGTGAGCCGCGTATCCGCCGCGTGGCGCAGCAGGTTCTCCTGCCGTCCGGTGACGAGGTTGTCCACGCAGACCACGTGCACATCGCGGCCGATCAGCGCGTCCACCAGGTGTGAGCCGATGAAGCCGGCTCCGCCGGTGAGCACCACCCGATGCAACTGACGATGCGGCATGCGAAAAGCTCTCAGCCGATGCCGCTGGCCAGCAGCTCCGGACGGAGAGTGTGGTCTGTCTGCGCGGGCCGACCTGGGCGGCGCACAGCGCGTCCCATGCTGATGTACGTGAAGCCGGCGGCGACCAGCGCCTCGCCGTCCAGGCAGTTTCTACCATCGATGACCAGATGCCGTTTGACCAGCGGGGCGATGCGCCGCCAGTCCAGCGCGACGTACTCGGGCCACTCGGTCACGAGCACCACCGCGTCGGCGCCCGAGACGCATTCGTACGGGTCGGCGACAATCTCGGTGAACGGCAGCTGCGCTGCCGCCTTCGCGCCGGCGACAGGATCGGTCGCGACGACCCGTGCACCCAGGTCCTCGAGATGGCGGATGACGTCGATCGAAGCTGCCGCACGTATGTCGTCAGTGCCCGGCTTGAACGCGAGACCCAGCACCGCGATGCGCTTGTTCGCGAGGTTGCCGCGCAGCGCCTTCTGAATCTTGGCGACGAAGCGGCTGCGCTGCTGCGCGTTCACCTCGACCGCCGCACGCAGCAGCCAAAAGCTCTGGCCGTGGTAGCTCGCAGCCATGTCCAGCGCACGCACGTCCTTGGGGAAGCAGGAGCCGCCGAAGCCCAGGCCGGCACCGAGGAAGGCGCGGCCGATCCTGCTGTCGGTGCCGATGCCGTCAGCCACGACCTGCACGTCGGCCCCGGTGAGCTCACAGAGATGCGCCATCTCGTTGATGAATGAGATCTTCAAGGCAAGGAAGCTGTTGGTGCCGTACTTGATGAGCTCGGCGCTCGTCGAGTCGGTGATGCGCACCGGCGCATCGAGGTACTCGAAGAGCCGCGCCACCCGCTCGCAGGCCACTCGGTCGTCGCCGCCGATGACGACCTGCGGCGGGTGATGGAAATCCTTGACTGCGCTCCCCTCGGAGAGGAACTCGGGACATACGCAGAGCGGAAAGGTGCGACCGCTGCGGCGGCAGAGGGCACGCAGCGCCGCCGTGGTTCCCGGCGGCACGGTGCTCTTGATGACCACGACAGTGTCCGACTCGGTGGCATTCGCCACCACCTCACCGAGCGCGGCACGCACCTGGCTGAGGTCGGCGCGACCGTCGGCAAGGGGCGGGGTGCCCACCGCCAGCATCGCCATCCGTGCGCCTCGCATCGCCTCGGCGACGTCGTTGCACAGCACGAGCCTGCCGCGCCGCAGCACCTTGCTCAGCAGGTCGTCGAGGAGCGGCTCATGGATCGGCGAGCGCCCGCTGCGCAACAGCGCCAGGCGGGTCTGGTCAACGTCGAGCAGGCGAACTTCGACGCCGCTGTCGGCCAGACAGACAGCGGTGACGAGACCGACATAACCGGCGCCGACGACGCAGAGCGGGCCGGGTTGCTGGGCGGCCGAAAGGCCGTTCCCCCGAGACACTGGAACCTAGAATAGCCCGAAGCGGCGTTCGCGCGAGACCGTCCGGCGCGAATCCATGGCGCTGTTCAGCACCATCGGCTATGGCATCTGGACGGTGCGCGGCTTCAGAGGTGTGCGATGTCCCTGGTCCACTGTGACGGCGTCGCGCTCGCATACGGCGCGAACACGGTGTTCAGCGATGTCGACCTGCGGATCGAGTCTCGCGAACGCCTTGCGGTGGTCGGCGCCAACGGCGCCGGCAAGACGACTCTGCTCAACATCATCGCCGGCATCGTCGCGCCGTCCGCCGGCGAGGTGGAGCTCGGCCGGGGCCTGCGCATCGGCTACCTGCCGCAGGAAGCGCCCGAGCCCACGGCTGACTCAGTCATCGACGAGGTGATGGCTTCCAGACACGACATCGTGGCCATCCACGACGAGATGGCGGCGTTGGAACAGCGCATGGCTCTGGGTGATGACGGCCTCGCAGCGGCGCTCGAACGCTACGGTGAGCTCCAACACCGCTACACCGACCTGGGCGGCTACGAGCTGGAGGCCAGGGCCCGCGAGACGCTCGGCGGGCTCGGCCTGGACGCGGAGCTGCAGGCTCGCCACCCGGCAGCCCTCAGCGGAGGCCAGAAGCGGCGGTTGGAGCTCGCCAAGCTGCTGCTGCAGGACGCGGACCTGCTTCTCATCGATGAGCCCACCAACCACCTCGACCTGACCGCGATCGAGTGGATGGAGGACTTCATGCGCAGCGTCGCGACCGCTTTCGTGCTGGTGTCCCACGACCGCCGCTTCCTGGACCAGGTCTGCACCAGGGTCCTCGAGCTCGCCGGCGGCATGGCCGAGAGCTATCCCGGCAACTACAGCCAGTACGTGCGTCTGCGGACCGAGCGGCGGGAACGGCGGCGCCGCGAATTCGAAGCCCAGCAGGCCTACATCCAGCACCAGGAGGACTTCATCCGGCGGTACAAGGCCGGCCAGCGAGCCCGGGAGGCCCGCGGACGCCAGACCCGCCTCGACCGCCTCGACCGGGTTGTCCCGCCTGCCATCGACCGGCGGCCCCGGCTCAGGTTTGCGACGGCTCCCTCGTCAAACGTCGTCCTGAAGGCCACCGAGCTCGTGGTGGGCCGCGACCGGCCGCTGCTCCAGCTCCCGCCCACCACCGTGGTTCCGGGCGAGCGCATCTGTGTGGTCGGCGCCAACGGGAGCGGCAAGTCAACGCTGCTGCACACCCTCGCCGGCGACGTCACCCCCCTGAGCGGCACGCTCACCCTCGGCCCCAGAACTGTCCGCCGCCTCTACCGCCAGGACCTGGGGCGAGGCGCCGAGCCCGGAGCCGCAGACGTCCCCGCCAGCGAGGAATCGCGGACTGTCCTCGAGGATCTGCTAGCTACGCATCCCATGGGCGAGGAGCGGGCCCGGACGCTCCTGGGCAGCATTCTCTTCTCGGGCGACGACGCCACCAAGCGGGTCGCCGACCTCAGCGGCGGGGAACGGGCCCGGCTCATGCTGGGCAAGCTCGCCGCCGAGGAGACAAACCTGCTGCTGCTCGACGAACCCACCAACCACCTGGACATCCCAGCGCAGGAGGTGCTCGAAGCCGCGCTGCAGCGTTACCCCGGGGCCGTGGTGTTGGTGACGCACGACAGGGCCCTGATCGATGCCGTCGCCACGCGCACCTGGGCCCTCGAGCCGGTGGCCGATCCATCGCCGGGGGACCCGCTGAACCTGGTCCGCGAGGTGCTTGGCGGCTACACCGAGCTGCTCCGCGTGCGCGCTCGCGACCAGGCGGCTGAGCGACGCCGGGCCTCCGGCGGCGTTGATCGTTCTGCCGCCGCACCCAAGTCTGCTTCGGTCTCACTGCGCCGAGACTCAGCGTCGCTGCGCGACCTGGAGCGGCAGATCGCCGACGCCGAAGCCGAGCTTGCGTCGCTGCGCGAGCAGCTCGCGCAGACCGAGACCTTCAGCGACCCCGCCCATGGCGCCGAGGTCGGCCGCGCGCATGACAGGGTTCAGGGCGCGCTGGCCGAGCTCTACGAGCGGTGGGAACAGCTGGCCGCGACGGCGCCGTGAGGCGCCCGGGACCCACGCTGGCGCTGGTTGCCGCCACCGTCGCGGTCTCCTTCTCGGCCATCTTCATCCACTACGCGCAGGACGACCCGGCCACTGTCGTCTGGGTCCGGATGGCCTTTGCCACGCTGATGCTCTCCCCCTGGGCAGTGCGTGACGTCCGCCGCGGAGCCATGCATTTGCCGGAACGCAACCGCGGGCTGCTGCTCACCAGCGGGGTGATGCTGGCCGGTCACTTCCTGCTGTGGACCGTGTCGCTGCAATTCACGTCAGTCGCCGCGAGCGTGCTGTTGGTGTCGCTGCACCCGGTCATCGTCACGCCCCTCGGACGCAGGCTGCTCGGCGAGCGAGTGGGTGGCCGGACCATCCTCGGGATAGCGCTGGCAGTCGGGGGCACCGCCGTCACCTGTGCCGGCGACCTCACGGTCAGTCTCACCGCGCTGCTGGGCGACGGTTTCGCCCTGGGCGGAGCGATCGGGCTGGCCGGCTACCTGCTCATCGGGCGCAACCTCCGCCCCACTCTTGGCGTTGCCGGCTACTCCGCGTCTGTGTATGGCATCGTCGCCGTCGTGTCGCTGGCAAGTGCGGCACTGCTCGGCACGGCCCACACCCCCAGGCCGACGACCCTCCTCTGGTGCGGCATGCTCGCCCTGGTCTGCACCGTGGGGGGCCACACCGTCTACAACTGGGCGCTGCGCCACGTCCGTACGGCGACGGTGTCGCTCGCCTTCCTCGGTGAGCCGCCTCTCACGGCGCTTTTGGCGCTGGTCCTGCTGGGCGCTGTCCCGTCGCTGCCGACGATCCTCGGCGGCGCGCTGATCATCTCGGGTCTTGGCTGCGCCCTGAGTGATAGGGAACCCACTGCGACCGTACAAGCTCTCGTGGCGATCGAGTGACGGTGGCCCGCGGTCCAAGGGGCGCTGTGACGGATCTGATGGCATACTTCGGCGACGATGAGCGCCGCATCTTCGGCGATCGAACGGTCTGACACGACTCACGTCACCGATCTGCCGGCACCCAGTCAGGCCCGAACGCTCGAGTCGCTCGAGCACGCAAGGAAGTACCGCAACTGGATCTTCGGGCTGGTTGCGCCGCACCTGGGCAGGCGAGTGCTTGAGATCGGTTCCGGCACAGGAACGATGACGCAGTGCGCAGCTGATCGCGAACTGGTCGTCGCTCTCGAGCTCATGCCCGACTTTGCAGGACGGCTGCGTCAGAGGTTCGCCTCGTCGCCCAGCGTCGTCGTGCTGGAGGGCAGCGCGAACGACGAGCGAATCATGCGCGAAGCAGCAGGCTACGAGATCGATTCGGCGATGTCGTTCAACGTGCTCGAGCACATCATTGACGATGTTGAGGTCATGACCTCAGTGCATCGCATGCTCCCTCCTGGCGGACGGTTCGCAATCTTCGTGCCCGCCCTGCCATCGCTGTTCGGCGCTACGGACCGTGCTCTGGGGCACGTGCGAAGGTACACGCGGCGAGAGGCGGAGCAGAAGCTGCGGCGAGTCGGCTTCGACGTCGCAGATGCGCGCTACGTCAACCTCCCCGGCGCGTTCTTCTGGTTCGCAGCGGGTCGCATATTGCGCTCTCCGACGATACCCGGCAACAGCCGTGCGCTGCGTTTGTACGACCGAACCATGGTGCCGCTCGCGCAATCGATGGAGCGTCATTGGCGGGTTCCCTTCGGCCAGTCAGTGCTGGCAATCGGAATCCGTCGCTGACCGGGCGGCGCCGGCTAGACGCTTCCCTCACGGTTGTGGCTGCCATGGCGCTGGCATTCGGAGCGCGCGTCGCTCTCGGCATGCGCACGCAATTGGACGGTGACGAGGCCGCGCAAGCCATCGCGGGAGTCAACCTGTTGCACGGTCACGTGGTTGTCACAGAACCGCTGGCGCACTATCTCGGGCCCTTCGACGCCTACGTCTTGGCGCCGTTCCTCGCCGTCGGCGGGCACACGCTCATCGCCGTTCGCGTCGCCTTGGCCGTCGTCGGCGCCGCATTCTCCCTTGCCATGTACGGATTGGGCCGGGCGCTGTTTCAGCGGCACCGGCCGGCACTGTTGCTGGCCGCAGTGGCAGCGGTCTTCCCGCTTTTCACCGTGTTTTGGAGCGCGAAGGCCCACGAGACATCGGAGATGCTGGTTCTAGAGGCGACCATCCTCGCGCTCGTTATCTGCATCGGGTGGCGTGGTCGCACACATCCGGCGTGGTGGGTCGCACTGGGAGCTGCGTCGGGAGTCGCCTTGTGGGCCAACGAAGAGTCGCTCGCCTTCCTCGCCCTTGCTGTGCTCGTGCTGCTCATGCGCAGCGGTGCGCTGGGATTCCGCAAAGCACTCGAAGGGATGGCGCTGGCGGCGGTGTCGTTCGCGGTCGCCTTCAGCCCCTGGCTGTACCACAACCTGCGTACCGATTTTGCCGCGCTCCAGAGCATCCCCCGAATACCAGCCACCGTTGCGACGAGGTTCGTGGCCCTCGCGAGCAGCCAGGTGCCGATCCTTGTTGGAGGCTCACGCGCCTGCAATCAGGACGTGGTTCCCGAACCCGTGACAGTAGCTCTGGCCATAGCGGTCACACTGGTCCTTCTCTGGCTGCGCCGCAAGTCGCTCTGGCATGTGGTGCACGGGCGGTTCCGCGATGTGGAAGCAGCTGATCTCACATTACTCGCGGCGCCGCTAACAATTGCGCTTCTCTTCGCGGGCGGAGCCGAGGTGTTGCCCTGCCAGCCCCGCTACCTCATACCGCTTGGCATCCCCATGGCGGTTGCCGTCACGCTGATCCTCATCACACGGTCAGCGTGGAGGATTCCGGTCGCGATGTGCGCCGCCGCCTGGCTCGTGGTGAGCGG
>JAFAJR010000006.1 GCA_019236085.1 Candidatus Dormiibacterota bacterium | reverse complement strand
GAGATCGGGACTGGACGTCGTTGTCCTCGAGCAGGAGGTGCTGATCCCTGCCGGCGTGAGGCAGGACGCCATCGCCGGCGGCGCGCTGGGCTTCACGAGGGACCTCGAGGAGCTGCAGCGGGCTGTGCGGTCCGGCGAGGCTGTGCTGGGCTTCGGGGTGCTTCCGGTCTACACCGCCGAGCTCATCGCAGTGGCCGACGCCGGCGAGACCATGCCGCAGAAGTCGACCTATTTCTATCCCAAGGTGCCGACGGGCCTGGTGCTCAGCCCTCTCGATCCGGGCCCTCAGGTTTGACCGGTATCGTCAGAGGGTACGACCTGAGTCCCGGTTCGAATTAGTCGAGAGCACGTGCCCACATACGGTTACCGCTGCACCGCCTGCAAAGCTGAGTTCGACGTCTGGCAGAAGATGTCGGATCCGGCCGAAGCAAACTGCCCGTCCTGCGGCGCCGACGCCCGGCGGATGTTCTTCCCCGCGGGCATCGTCTTCAAGGGCACTGGGTTCTACGCCACGGACCACCGGTCCTCGTCGGGCTCGTCGCCGGCGAAGTCGAACGGGGCGTCCAAGGACGGCGGCAGCGATGCCGCTGACAAGAAGGCACCAGCGTCGAGCGGATCCACATCCACCTCGAGCTCGAGCGACACCAACAGCTGATCACAGCGCCACCGGCGCCGAAGGAGAGAACCACATGTCCCACCCCGTCACCGTCACCGATACGACCTTCAAGGAGGAGGTGCTGGACTCGCAGGTCCCGGTGCTCGTCGACTTCTGGGCCGCCTGGTGCTCCCCGTGCAAGATGATCGCGCCGATCGTCGAGGAGCTCGCGACCGAGTACGACGGCCAGCTCAAGGTGGCCAAGGTGGACGTCGACGCCAACCCGCTGACGCCCGGGATGTTCGGCATCATGAGCATCCCCACGCTGATGCTCTTCAGGGGCGGCAAGGCCGAGGAGCGCATCGTCGGCTACCAGCCGAAGCAGGCGCTGGAGGCCAAGCTGCAGGCGGTTCTCGCCGCCTGATTCCGAGGCGCTCCCTCAGGCGCCAAGCAGGCTGAGCACCTCGCCGGCCAGGAACAGCGAGCCGCAGGCCACGACCAGCCCGTCGCGCCCGGCGGCTGAGCGTGCCTCGTCGAGCGCCGCGTCGCTCCCGGCGACGGCGCGGGCTGCGCCGCCGAACAGCGCCGCCAGCTCTGCTGGGTCGGCGGCACGGGCGACCGACGGCGCAGTGGTGAACACCGCGTCAGGACGGGCGCCGCGCAGCGTGTCAGCCATCGACGCGATGTCCTTGTCGCGCATGGCGGCGAACACCACTGCCAGGCGCCCGGGGCCGCGGATGTCGTCAAGCGACGCCGTCATCGCTCGCATCCCGTCGGGGTTGTGGGCGCCGTCGACCAGGACCGGGGGCGTCCCGTCTATCCACTGCATCCTTCCCCGCCACCTCGCCGTTCGGCACCCGGCCTGCAGCGCGGCGACGTCGATGGGCATTCCATTTCGGCGGAGTTCGTCGCACACGGCGGCGGCCACCGCCAAATTGCCGGCCTGGAAGCGGCCGATGAGCGGCGAGTGCAGCAGTACCGGGCTGCCGTCGAAGACCGTGTCGACCTCCACACCCTGACGCCCCAGGCTGCGCGACGTCAGCGCCGGCACGTCGACGGCGTGGAGGGGCGCGCCCATCTGCTCGCACCGCTCCCGGACGACCGAGAGCGCCGGCTCGGCCGCGCCTGTGATCGCGATGTCACCCCGCTTGATGATCGCCGCCTTCTCCCGGGCAATCGCGGTGACCGTGTCGCCGAGATGCTGCTGGTGGTCCAGGCCGACGTTGGTGACCGCGGCGACGCCGAGGTCGAGCACGTTGGTGCTGTCCAGCCGCCCGCCGAGGCCCACCTCGCAGACGAGCGCGCCGGCGCCGGCGTTCGCGGCGGCGAGGATGCCGGCGGCGGTGAGCATCTCGAAACCGGTCGGCTGCAGCTCCTCGTCAAGGGCCGCGGTCACGGCGGTGACAGCGTCGACGACGCCGGCGAAGCCCGCCTCGTCGATCCACTCGCCGTCTATGACGATGCGCTCTCGGTACGAGACGAGATGCGGCTTGGTGAGCAGCACTGTGTGCAGGGACGCTGCGCGCAGCACCGAGTCCACCACCGCGCACACAGAGCCCTTGCCGTTGGTGCCGGCCACCAGTACGCCGCGCATGGTCTGCTGCGGATTGCCCAGCGCAGCCAGCACTGCCTCGGTGCGCTCCAGTCCTGGCTTCATGCCGCGCCAGCTCACCGCTTCGATCGCGGCCACGGCGCGCTGGTACGGCGATTCCGTCAGCGCCACGGCCACTTCTCGGACATCGCCTCGTCGGCGCCGGGACGTGCCAGGCGCTCTCGCAGCACACCGAGCCACGCAGCCTGCCGTGAGATCTGGTCAGCAATGTCCTCAACCTGCGGTGCCCGGAACAGCAGTCCACTCTGGTGGGCCAACGCTGCTTGGAACTCCTGGTACTCCAGCAGCTGCGCAGCATCCACCGTGGCCAGCTGCACGCCGGCGGCGCGGACCTCGAAAGCGAAGGTGCGTCCCAGCTCGTGGTCGAAGGAGGACCGTGGTGCTATGTCGACGCCGCCGGCCGGCGGCAGCAGCTCCGCCATACGGTCGAGCCAGGCGCGCTGCGGGTCCTCCGACTGACGCAGCGCCGGGTCGTCGAACAGCTCGCCGCCGAGCGCCAGCACCGCAGCGCGGAATTGGTGCAGATACAGCAGGTCCGGACCGCTCACGGCGAGGCTGCCGCATGCCTGCCCGTCGTCGTCGATGAAGGTGACACCGAAGGGCCGGGCGTACGGCTTTCGCGCCTCGTGCTCTGACCAGCGGAGGCGCATGCCTGGCATGGCGTCAGCCGCCGCGACGCGAGCGCGCCAGCGACAGCGTGTTGCGCAGCAGCATCGCAATCGTCATGGGCCCGACGCCGCCCGGCACCGGCGTCAGCCAGCCCGCCACCGGCTCCACCGTCGCCCTGTCGACATCACCCACCGGGCCTGAATCGCCAGGTGTCGTGCCGACGTCAATGACACACGCGCCCGGTTTTACGAAGTCGCCGGTCACCATGCGCGGCCTGCCGATAGCCGCCACGACGATGTCTGCTTCACGTGTCACCGCGGCGAGGTCGCGAGTCTTGCTGTGGCACACGGTCACCGTGGCGTCAGCATTGGTGAGCAGCAGCGCCATCGGCCTGCCCACGATGATGCTGCGGCCGAGCACCACGGCGCGGCTGCCTCCCACCGGAATCTTGTAGCGGTGCAGCAGCTCCATGCAGCCCAGCGGCGTGCACGGAGCCACCGACACGTGACGGCCTTCTGCAAGCCTGCCGAGGTTGAGCGGGTGAAAGCCGTCAGCGTCCTTCTCCGGCGGCACAGCATCGACGACAGCCTGGGTGTCGACCTGCGGCGGCAGCGGCAGCTGTACCAGGATTGCGTCGACCGATTCGTCCTCGCGAAGCCGGCGCACCAGCGACACCAGCTCTTGCGTCGGCGTGTCGGCAGCCGGTGTGTGCAGCTCGAAAACAATGCCGGTGTTCTGTGCGGCGCGTCCCTTGTTGCGCACGTACATCGCCGACGCAGCGTTGTTGCCGCAGAGCACCACCGCGAGCTTCGGCGGCGCCGCACCGCTGTCGGTGAAGGCCCGGACGCCTTCGGCGACATCGTCGCGCACCGACGCCGCGACAGCCCTGCCGTCGATCAGCACCGCGCTCATGACATCGTCCGCGAACGTTCGATGACGACGGCGAACCGTTCGATCATGCCTGCAATGGGCGGCTGTTTGGCGACGCGTACTCGCGCCGACTCCACCCTCGCGTCATCGAGCAGCGCTCGAGCGATGGCGTCGGCCAGCGCTTCCAGCAAATGGAACTGGCGCGTCTCGACGACCTGGCGCACCAGCTCGTAGCAGTGCACGTAGTCCACCGTGTCGTGCAGCGAATCGCTGCTCGCTGGACGGCTGAGGTCCGCCCGCAGCTCAACGTCGACCACGAGGTGCGAGCCCAGCTCGCGTTCGGCGGCCACGTCGCCGTGATGCGCAAAGAAGCGCATGCCCTCCAGCAGGATCCGGTCGCCGCTCACGGCGCCGATTGTCTGTTAGAGCGAGTTCGCCTCGCGTTCCGGGCGCAGCACCTGCTCGTGGTGGTTGACGGGATTCACCATCACCACCTGGAACAGGTCCTCGAAATCGCACTGAAACAGCGCCATCAGTGACTGGCGCAGCTTGGGACCGGGGTTGCGCGTGCCGGCTTCCAGGGCTGGGATGTAGTTCTGGGTGACGCCGAGGCGCTTGGCAAGCTCCCGTTGGGTCAGGTGATGTCTGTCACGCATGGCACGCAGACCGGTGGCACGGACTTCCACATTCATCGCTGTCCAACTTACCCACGATCAAGTGTGTTTGTCAATGCCACCCCACCTGTCAGACGGTGAGCACAACTATCCTGCTCTGACTATGTGCCGCGTCTGCCAGAAGCGACCCGAGATACCTGAAGAGCGCCACGGCCGGTGCGAGGTCTGCGTGAAAGCGGGGCGGCTCGCCCTGCAGTTCCGCCTGGGTCCCGGCCGCGGCGGCGCGCTGGCTGTCAAGGCTGGCGAGCTCTCGCCGCGAGCCCTGCGCCAGAAGTGGCGCGAGCCGCTACTCGCCTACGCCGGGCGGCCTGCGGTCCGTCAGAACCTCGGCCTGCACGAGGTGCAGCTCATGGCAGGCCGCGACAAGCTGGAGAGCCTGCGGATCGCCCCCGATCTCGCCGGCCACGAGGACGCGGTGCTGGCCGCCATGCGAGAGGCGGCCGAGCGCACCGACGCCTCCTGGTAGAGCACCTCAGCTCAGCTGCCGAACAGGCGCCAGGTCCACGATGGTCCCGGAACCGGCATCGTGGTGACGAGCCGCCAGGTGATCGATGGGACGGCGGCTGCGCTGGCGCTCACCACCGCCGCCGTGGTCCCGGCGGCAATGGGCGCTGCCAGGTGGACAGTGCTCACCGCAAGCTGCAGGGTGAGGGAGCCTCGCACCAGCGCGATCCGGCTCAGATGCTGCGCCAGCAACCCGGTGTGCGCCCCCCAGGGTGCTGTGACCGAGCCGGTCACGCCGGTCAGCACGGACGTCAGGTCAACAGTGGCATAGCCGGCGAACGCCGTCGTTGCCGCTTGTTTCGCCGCCTGGAACGCGCCGCCGAGCTCGGGGTGGCCCGGCGCGATGCCGGCCACAGCGGGCTGACCGAGCACAGCCCCGACCAGGGTGACTGGGAGGCCGCCGGCGCCGACCGCCTGCACCGCGGCGAAGAGCAGGCAGCCGCCGGCCTGGGGCGTCCAGCCCGTCTTGATGCCCAGCCAATGAGGCCCCGCCGTGCCCAGCAGGATGTCGAGGTTCTGCAGCTGTGTCCCGTCGGGCAGCGTGGCGGAGCGGGTGGATACGAGGTCCGCGAGCGCCGGGTTTGCCAGGGCCGCCTCACCCAGGCGGACGAGGTCTGCGGCGGTGGACACGGTTTCGGGGCTGTACCCGCTGGGGTCGGCAAATTGGGTGTCCGGCATGTCCAGGGAGCGCGCCGTGGCATTGAGCATGTCGTCGAACGCGCCGTCACTCCCTGCCACCCAGCGGGCCAGCGTCTCGGCGATGTTGTTGGCCGACGGCAGGAGCAGCGCCAGCAGCAGCTGGCGCTCGGTGAGCCGCTCACCTGCTTCCACCGCAACCGCTGACCCCTGCTCTGCAATCGCCTGGCGGTAGAGCGAAACGTCGGCCTCCGTCATCGTGAGAACCGGTCCCGGCGCACCCGGGACCAGCGGATGGACATGCAGGGTCACCAGCGCCGTCATGGTCTTGGCCACCGATCCGGTGGGCCGCACCCGGCCGGCATCGCGTTGTGCCAGCAGCGGTCCGCCGAACTGTGCCAGCGCCAGTGAGCCCGCCGCAGGCAGCGAGATGGGAGGGGCCGGCGGCGCGGCCAGCGTCACCACGACCGGTGCATGCACCGTGGCGGTCAGCTGGGCCGGGGGAGCTGTGAGCCTCTTAACCGCAATGCCCGCTCCGCTGAGCGCGCCGGCGGCGAGCACTGCGATGAGGACAACAAGGGCCGAGCTGCGCGAAATCTTCACGTCAGCCCTCGCGATGCGAGCCCTTCGCCGCGCTGACGAAGGGCTCGCACGGCGATGGATGTCAGCGCTTGGCGCGTCCTCTGCCGGCAGTGCCCTTCAGCGACGCCGACAGTGTGCTGCTCGCCGAGAAGCGCACCACGCGGCGAGCCGCAACCCGCACCTGCTCGCCGGTTCGCGGGTTGCGTCCCATCCGAGCGGCGCGCTGCGCTGTCTTGAAGGTGCCGAATCCGTGGATCCGGACCTCGTCACCGCGCTGCAGATGCGATGCGATGGTGTCGAAGAACCATGCGACCTCTTCACGGGCCGCCGTCTGCGTGATCTCTGCGCGATCCGCAAGCTGCTTAGCGAGGTCGTCTCTCGTGATGTCTGTTGCCATGTGTGCAGTCTCCTCGTGTGTGATGCCGACCAGCGCGGAATTGTAAGGAAAACAAAGGGTCGTTTGCCACCTGTCCCGGCGGAGTGCAACGCGTTTGCTTGTGCTAGCGTCACCGCGTGACCGCAGCACGCGTCGGTGCAGCCGCGGCAGACTGGGATTCCGCCGTGCATGCGCTGGGCGGTCACTTTCTGCAGAGCAGTGCGTGGCAACGTGTGCAGAAGGCGCTGGGACAGCAGGTGCTGCATGATCGCGACGAGACGTGGGCCTGGACCGGCCCTTTGCGGTTGGGACGTTTCCCCCGCTACCTCTACCTGCCCTATGGTCCGGCTGCGGCGTCGCTGCGCGACACCTTCGGCTCGCTGCAACGGGCAGCGCGCGACCATCACCTCGATTTCGTGCGCATCGAGCCGCTGACCGCCGATGTCAGCGTGCTTCGCGCTGCCGGCGCTGTGCAGGTGCGCCCCGTGCAGCCCAGGTGCACCTGGGTGCTCGACCTGCAGCAGAGCGAAGACGAACTGCGCGCAGGGCTCAGCGCCGGACACCGCGGCAGCATCAACGCTGCTGGGCGGCGGGGTCTCGAGCTGAGCGCGACCAACGACCCCGCGGCTATCGAGGTCCTCCTGGGGCTGCAGCGAACCAGCACAAGTGCAGGCGGCTTTCCGGGGCAAAGCGCCGAGTATCACCGGGCTGAAGCCGCGGAGCTCATGCCTGGCGGCGACGCAACGCTGTACGTGGCGGAGCACGACGGCGCCGCGGTCGCGGCGGCGCTGTGTTTCGACTGGTTCGGTGTCCGCTACTACGCTCATGCCGCGTCGGACCCTGTCGTGGGCCGGAAACTCGGCGCCGCGGCACCTCTCGTGTGGCGGATGATCCTCGACGCGAGGGCTGCGGGCCACCAGCTGTTCGATTTCTGGGGTGTCGAGCCCGGCGCCCCGCCCGGCCATCCCTGGGCGGGTTTCACCCGCTTCAAGATGGCCTTCGGCGGACGGCTGCTGGAACGGGCCGGAACCTGGGAGATCCCTGCGCGACAGCTGCGCCACCGTCTGTACAGGCTAGCCGGGCGGCGATGAGGTCGGCGACACCGCGCGAGGTCGCGCAGTGGGACGAGCTTGTCATCGCCAATCCGGACGGCGGAAACATCCTGCAGAGCAGGGCGTGGGGCGAGTTCAAGCGCAGCCACGGCTGGCACCCGGAGTACCTGGTCCACGAGACCGGTGGTTCGCAGATCGCGGTCCTCGGGCTGCGACGGCGCACACCGCTGCTCGGCGACCTGCTCTATCTGCCGAAGGGTCCCGGGGTAGCCGACGCCGCCCAGCTGGGAGCGGTGGCCGCAGCGCTGCGCACGCACCGTTCGTGGTTTGCCGTGAAGCTGGAGCCCGAGCTGCCTGCCGGGTCGGTCACCCAGTCATTGCTGCGCAACCTCGGATTGCGGAGGGCCCGTCACGACATCCAGATCACACGCGCCACGATCATCGTCCACCTGCGCAGCGATGACGACGCGCTGCTCGCGTCCTTCAAACCGAAGACGCGCTACAACATCCGCCTTGCGGCGCGGCACGGTGTGACCGTCGAAACAGTGCCGGCGAGCGACGCCAACATCGACGTCTTGTACAGCCTCATGGCCGCGACGCGGGACCGCGCCGGGTTCACGCTGCGGCCGCGCAGCTACTTCCAGCAGTACTGGCAGCTGCAGGAGGCCGCGGGACAGGGGCAGCTGTTCTTCGCCGGCCTCGACGGCACAGTTCTCGCAGGTGCCTTCATCACCTTCCTGGGACGCAAAGGCTGGTACAAGGACGGCGGTTCGCGTCCCGAGCGAGGCGAGGTGATGGCGCCGTACGCGCTGCAATGGGAGGTGATGCGTTTCCTACGGACTCGCGGCGTGGAACGGTACGACCTGGTGGCCGTGCCGCCGCGCGACCAGTTGAGCGAGGACCATCCGCTGTACGGGCTGTACCGCTTCAAGTCAGGATTCGAGAGCGACATCACCGAGTTCTGCGGCACGCTCGAGCTCGTCATCGACCCCCGGCGGTACGCGATCTGGGAGCAGGTGGTGGAACGGCTGGAGCATCAGTGGGCGTACCGCGTGCGGCACGACCTTCTCTATTGACACGAACCATGAACGGCATCAACGTCGAGCACCACTCCGAGGTCACCGTCGTCACCATCGACCGCCCCGCGAGGCGCAACGCCGTGGACCCCGAAACCGCGGCGCAGCTCGCCGGCGCTTTCCGAGCCTTCGATGCCGACGCGGGCCAGTCGGTTGCCGTGCTCACCGGCGCCGGCGGCACGTTCTGTGCCGGGTTCGACCTCGTAGCGCTGGCCGGCGGTGACGCCGTTCTCGACTACTCAGGTGACGCGCCGATGGGTGTGTCGCGGCTGCAGCTGGGCAAGC
This sequence comes from Candidatus Dormiibacterota bacterium, assembly GCA_019236085.1. Taxonomy (GTDB): domain Bacteria; phylum Chloroflexota; class Dormibacteria; order Aeolococcales; family Aeolococcaceae; genus JAFAJR01. Next base: position 2,682 of record JAFAJR010000006.1, on the reverse strand, counting down.
CGGTCATCGCCGCTGTCGAGGGCCACGCCGTTGCCGGCGGCCTGGAGCTCGCGCTGTGGTGCGACCTGCGCGTCGCCGCGGCGTCAGCGGTGTTCGGGGTGTTCTCACGCCGTTTCGGAGTACCGCTGGTCGACGGCGGCACACTGCGGCTGCCGCGGATCGTCGGCCAGGGAAGGGCGCTGGACATGATCCTCACCGGACGATCGGTGCACGCCGGCGAAGCGCTGCACTGGGGACTCGTCGACCGCGTGGTGCCGCACGGCGCCGCGCTCGACGCAGCGCTGCGGCTGGCGAGGCACATCGCAGCCGTGCCCCAGCTGTGCATGCGCAGCGACCGGATGGCAGCGCTGGAACAGTGGTCCCTGCCGTTCGACGCGGCGCTGCGCAACGAGACCCGGCACGGTATCGAGGTGATCGCGTCCGGCGAAACCGCGGAAGGAGCACGGCGATTCCGCGACGGTGCTGGCCGTCACGGCACCGAACTCAGTTAGCGGTATGGGATCGCCAGCGTAGGGGAATTCACTTCCCCGAAGCCGGCACCGCAATGAAGGGGGTTGCACGAAGGGGAACCCCTTCCCCCTTCGCTTGTCAGCGCCAGACGCGTTTCATGATGACGCGCGCCAGCTTGTCGGGATCGTGATGCGACGACACGCGGGTTGAGACGACGTCGGAGAGGATGTAGTGCAGCGGCTTTCGCGAGGCCCGTTCGCGGTCGAACATGGTCCGCGTGATGCCGGCATCGCGCGCCGACGCAGGCAGCGCAGGCGCCAGGTTGCTGTTGACTATCACGTAGTCGAAGAGGTTGCCGCCCACGTGGTCCTCGATGACCTGCAGGTGGTCGCTCACGGTGAAGCCCATGGTCTCGCCGGGCTGGCCGGCGACGTTGCACACGAACACCTTCACCGCGGGGCTGGCGCGCAGCACCTCCACCATGCCGTCCACCAGCAGGTTGGGCAGTATCGACGTGTACAGCGAACCGGGGCCGACGATGATCAGCTCCGCGTCGAGGATGGCGCCCTCAGCCTCGGGGTTGACAGCGGCGTCGGGTGGCTCGAGGAACACCCGGTCGATGCGCTCGTCTCCCCGGGGGATGCTGGATTCGCCGACGCGCAGCTCGGCGCCGACGCTGGCGCAGAGGGTCACGTCGCGCAGCGTGCTGGGAACGATCTGACCGCGAACCGCAAGCACCCGGCCGGACTCACGAATGGCATGCTCGAAGTCGCCGGTGATCTCGGCCATTGCCATGATGAAGAGGTTGCCGAAGGGGTGGCCGCTGAGTGAGCCGTCACCGCCGAAGCGGTGCTGGAACAGCTCGGTCATGAGTGGCTCGGTCTCGGCCAGCGCTGTCAGGCACTGGCGGAAATCGCCCGGCGGCAGCACGCGGTACTCATCCCGCAGCCGTCCGCTCGAGCCGCCGTCGTCAGCGACTGTGACGATGGCCACGATGTTGCCTGTGTATTTCTTGATGCCGCGGAGCAGCGTGGACAATCCCGTGCCGCCTCCGATCGCCACCACTCGCGGGCCCTTGGCGAGCAGCCGGAAACGGTAGAGCTGCTCCACCAGGCCGCGCTCGCCGGTGCGGCCACGGACCATGAACGGACCGAGGATCGACTGGCCGAGCTTGTAGAAGGCGAGCACGATGAGTGCCACGCCGAGGGCGCCGAACATGAGAGCGCGCACCACACGGGGCAGGAACTGCAGGGTCGCGACGCCGACCCAGTCCGGAAAGCGCCAGCCACCGCTGTAGGCGTCGCGGAGGATGTACCCCACCGCCAGGCTGAGCATGACGATGCTCACGAAGAGGAGGAGCAGCCACCGCTTGATGTGCAGACCCGGTGTGAACCACAGCCGGACGTGCTGGCTGGCCAAGCCTTTGGCCTTCACGATGAGGCGATTGTCCCACGCGGAGGATCGACCGACCCGTGAGGCTGACCCTCAGCCGACGGGTTCGGTGATCCCTCCTGCGGCGGCGAACGCCTCATCGCGGCGCAAACGCAGCTTTTCCAGGCGGTGCTCCGCCTCGACATAGCGGACGGTTCCTGAGTAGGAACGCATCACCAGGCTCTGGGTCGCGACGCGGTGGTCGCCATGAAAGCGAACTCCCTGCAGCAGCTCGCCGTCGGTGATCCCGGTGGCGGCGAAGAAGACGTTGTCGCCGGCCACCAGATCGTCCAGGCGGTACACGGTGTCGGCGCTCTTGCCCTCGGCCGCCATGATCTCGCGGTCCTGGTCGCGGGGCCAAAGCCGCGCCTGCATGCCGCCGCCGACGCACTTGATGGCGCAGGCGGCGAGCACCGCCTCGGGGGCGCCGCCGATGCCCATGAGGACGTCGATGCCGGTGCGATGCTCCATCGCCGCCATGAGGCCCGCGGCGACGTCACCGTCCATGATCAGCTTCACTCGCGCGCCGGTGGATCGGATCTCGTCGAGCAGCCCCTCGTGGCGGTCGCGGTCGAGCACCACCACGGTGAGGTCCTCGACCCTGCGGTCCTCGGCCCTGGCGATGCGCTTGAGGTTGGCCGGGACGGAGTCGGTGATGTCGATGACGTGCGCCGCCTCGGGCCCGACGATGAGCTTCTCCATGTACGGCACGTGCGTGTGGTACATGGAGCCGCGCTCGGCCAGCGCCACCGTGGAGATGCCGCCGGGCAGCCCGCGCGCGACCAGCCGGGTGCCGTCGAT
>JAFAJR010000386.1 GCA_019236085.1 Candidatus Dormiibacterota bacterium | reverse complement strand
CCAACGCCACCCTCGGCCAGGTCCTGCTGCTCGAGGTGCTGATCACCGCCGGACTGACACTCGTCGTCGGCGGCGCAACCTGGTTCATCGTGCGCACTAGCCTGAAGCCCCTGGAACGCATGGCAGCGACCGCGCGCTCGATAGCTGCCACAGACCTCAGCCGCCGCGTGGAGCCGTCGACCGAGACCACGGAGGTAGGACAGCTCGGTCTTGCGCTCAACACCATGCTATCTCAACTCGAAACCGCGTTCACCGAACGCGAACGCAACGAACAGCGCCTGCGTCACTTCATCTCCGACGCCTCCCACGAGCTGCGCACGCCGCTCACGTCGGTACAGGGCTACGCCGAGCTGCTGCAGCGGCAGCGAGAGATGGATCCGCGCGACGTCGACCTCGCCACGCGGCGCATCGAAGATGAGACGCGGCGCATGTCGGTGCTGGTCGACGACCTGCTGCTGCTGGCGCGCCTCGACCAGGGCCGTCCCCTCGAGCACCACGTGGTCGACCTCGACGCGCTGGTGGCCGATGCGTGCAACGACGCCCGCGTCGCCGACCCGAGCCGTGCCATTACGACATCGATCGCCGCGCCGTTGGTGGCCACCGGCGACGAGATGCGTCTTCGACAAGTTTTGGGCAACCTCGTCCGCAACGCGCTGGTGCACACACCTGCAGGATCGCCGGTAGAGATCGTTCTGCGTCCGTCGGAGGGCAGCGCGCTCATCGAAGTCGTGGACCACGGTCCTGGCGTCGCGCCGGAGCAGCGCTCGCGCATCTTCGAACGCTTCCACCGGGTCGACCCGGAGCTCAGCGGCGACCGCGGCGGCGCCGGCCTCGGCCTCAGCATCGTGGCCGCCGTCGTGCAGGCGCACGGTGGCAGCGTGACGGTGAGCGACACCCCGGGAGGCGGCGCCACCTTCAGCGTGATGTTGCCGGTCTTCGACGCAGTGCCGCTGCAACCCGAACCGGCGCCGGCGCCTCCACCGCTACCCTGAGGGAAGGATGGACCAGTACTCGACGCCGTACGGGACCGAGCCGGAACAGCCAGCGTGGCCCTACGGCTACCCCCCGGCACCGCCGCAGTGGCCCCCTCCGTACAGCTGGGAGCCGACGCCACCACCCTCGCGGCGCCGCTCGGTGCTGGCGCTGCTCCTGCTCGCTGTTGTGATGGTGGGCGTCGGCGCAGGGGTCGCGGTCGCGGTCAACGCAATCACGCACGGCGGCAGCGGCAGCCTGGCAACCTCCATCAGCCAGACGGTCGTCGACGTCAACAGCGACCTGGGCAACGGCGAAACGGCGGCGGGCACGGGAATCATCCTCAGCACCGGCGGCCAGGTGCTCACCAACAACCACGTGATCGAGGGCGCGCTGCACATCACAGTCGCGATTGCCGGTGGCTCGTCGACGTATCAGGCGACGGTGGTCGGCGACGACCCCACTGACGACGTGGCCGTGCTGCAGCTGAGCAATGCGTCCGGACTGTCACCTGCGACTATCGGCGACTCATCGAGGGTCAACGTCGGCGACAACGTGACGGTGGTTGGCAACGCGCTCGGGCGCGGCGGGCCGCCGACGAGCAGCAGCGGCCAGGTGACAGCGCTGAACCAGACGATCACGGCGACAGACGAGAACGGCGCGAACCCCGAGACGCTGACAGGGATGATCCAGTTCGACGCCGCGATCCAGCCGGGCGACTCCGGCGGGCCGCTCCTCGACTCGTCCAACCACGTGGTGGGCATGGACACTGCGGGCTCGTCGCAGGGGCGCCGCCAGGCGAGCAACGTCGGCTATGCGATTCCCATCGACAGCGCCGTTGCGATCGCCCACCAGATCGCGTCCGGCAGCGGCGGCGGAAACATCCAGCGTGGCTCGGGGCCGCTGCTCGGCGTGGACGTGCAGGACAGCACGGTGCCCCCCGGTGCACTGGTCATCGATGTGGTGTCCGGAACGCCGGCCGACGGCGCGGGGATCCAGGCGCAGGATGTCATCACCGGCATCAACCAGACCTCTGTCACTTCCGCGGCGTCGCTGAAAACGGCGCTGTCGTCGCACCATTCCGGTGACAGCGTGACCGTGCACTGGGTCGACGACAACGGGCAGGCACACCAGGCCTCCGTGACGCTCGCTTCGGCGCCGCCCGCGTAGTCGTCAGCCGTGCGTTCCGGCCACTGACGTCAGGAACGCGGCGACCTCATCGAGCGCCGCGTCGAGAACCGGCAGCAGGCCATGACCGATCCTGGCGTACGTCACCAGTTTCGCGTCCGCGAGCTCCCCGACGGCATCACGCAACAGGTCGATCCGGGCGAAGGGATCCGATTCACCGCTCAGCAGCAGGACTGGGCAGCGAATGCTCGGCCAGTGTTCGACGCGCATGGATTCGGGATGACCCGGCCGGTGCAGCGGATAGCTGAACAGGACCAGCGCCGTCACGTCGCTCCGTTCGGCTGCAACCATGCTGGCCACGCGGCCACCGAAGGAATGCCCGCCCAGCGCCACGGCCGACGTCTCCTCCTCCATCGCGACTATGAAGCGCGGCATCGCGCGCTCTGCGTTGCCCTTGGGAAGATCGATCGCCCGCGCCTCGATGCCGCGGCGGCGCAGACCTTCGACGTGTGGACGCATGCTCGCCGCGGTTCCGGACGCGCCGTGACCGAGGATCAACATTGATGCTGCGTGGTTACGCGATGCGGGTGCGCAGTATCGCCACGCCGTCGCCACTGAGGTCTGTGAGCGCCGCGCCGCGACCGCAGACGGCACTGATGATCGCCGCGATCGGCCCGGCGACCTCGGGGCCTTCGCCGGCGCGCCATTCGATGTCGGTGGCGCGCAGCGTCAGGCCGGCGCTGCGCTGCTTGCCGTGGAGCAGTGGCGACGTGTTCCTCGCGTAGTCGGCGACGATCATCAGCGACTGCGGCGCCGCGTCGACGTGGCGGCCCAACGGCCGGGCGATGTCCTCGGCGTGGATCACCGCCTCTCCGAGCATCGCCACCAATGGTCCCGGAGGCGCTGTCGACCTGCCCATCCTCTCGCGAAATTCAGCGGCAAGGCGGGTGGTGGGTTCGTCGCGATAGTTGGCCACCGCCCGGCCGGTCATCGTGTTGAAGCGGAAGCCGGCGGCTGCGAACTTGCCGATGAAGCGCGGCGGCGTCATTAGAAAGGTGTCGATGTTGTGGGCAACGACGTCACGAACACGCCATGCTGCGCAGAGTGACGGCGTCTCCCACTCCGCATCGGTGACGGTGTCCAGCACCGCTGCAAGCGCAGCTCGATGTTGATGGATGAGCGGCCAGAGTTCTGCCTTGCTCGGTGCTGCCGTCGCCATTGCCTCGCCCCTCTTGGATTCGGTCCCTTGGACGCGCAGCCTAGCGCAGCCCGGCATGCGGCTGCGCGTGGCAGCCGGCGGAGGGAATCGAACCCACGACCGACTGTTTACAAAACAGCTG
>JAFAJR010000221.1 GCA_019236085.1 Candidatus Dormiibacterota bacterium | reverse complement strand
GTCGACGGCGGCGAGGTGGTGGTCACCGTCGCGCCGTCGCGTTTCGAGGAGACGCGGCGTCTTCTGGAAGAGCGCGGGGCGCGCATCGAGGACGCCGAGGTCACGATGAACCCCAGCACCTCGGTCGAGCTCGACGCGCGCCAGGCGCCGTCGGTGCTGCGACTGCTCGACACTTTGGAAGAGCACGACGACGTCCAGCAGGTCTATGCCAACGTTGCAATACCGGACGACGTTCTCGAATCCGTCGGCTGACAGCCAGCCGCTGCTGATACGGGGAGGTCCGCGGTGACGCGCGTGCTCGGCGTCGATCCAGGGCTTGGCCGCACCGGCGTCGCCGTCGTGGACGGCGGGCCGGGGGACCTGCGACTGGTGCATGCGGAGCGGCTCGACACAGTTCCCCAGACCGACGGCACGGCGCGTCTTGTGAGCCTCTTCGACATGGTCACTGCGACGGTGCGCGACCACGCTCCCCAGGTCGCCGCCGTTGAGCAGCTGTTCTTCTCGACCAACCGGCAGACGGCTATGCGCGTCGCCGAAGCACGTGGTGTCATCCTCATGGCCCTGGCGCGCAGCGGTGTCGCGGTGCACGAGTACACGCCTGGGCAGGTCAAGCAGGCGGTGTGCGGTTACGGCGGAGCGCGCAAGCCGCAGGTGATGCGAATGACGCTGCACCTGCTGCAGCTGGATCAGTCCTCTGACGACGTGGCCGACGCCTGCGCAGTGGCCATCTGCCATCACCACCGTGCCAGGCTCGCCGCGTTGCAGCGGCGTGAAACAGGCCGGAGCGCGGCCCTGGAGACAGCGGTCGCCGCCGCACGGGCACGGCTGGGAATCGCGGCACGATGATCGCTTCGCTGCGCGGGACCGTCGCATTGATCGCCGGCGACCATGCTGTGATCGACGTGAAGGGCGTCGGCTACCTGGTGCAGTGCCACCTGCGAACGCTTGCCGCTCTGCACGAGCAGCGCGACCAGGAGGTGATGCTGCACATCCACACGAGTGTGAGCGCTGATGCCATTCGGCTTTTCGGATTCACCTCACGCGATGAGCTGAGTCTGTTTCAGCTGCTCATCGGCGTGGAGCGGATCGGGCCCAAGGCGGCGCTCGGAATCCTCGGCCGCGCTGAGCTCACCACCATGGTGCGGGCGATACGTGGTGGGGACGCAGCGCTGGTGGCGACGGTGCCCGGTGTGGGTCGCAAGACCGCCGAGCGCGTGGTGCTTGAACTTCGAGACAAACTTGACACATACGCGATGCCAGGCGAAGCGCCGCCGCCGCCGTCGAGCGAGCGCGCCGTCGGAGACGCCGCCGTTGCCGGCCTTGTCGGCCTCGGTTTCCGAGAAGGCGAAGCACGGGCCGCGGTGGCGGCGGTGAGCAGTGATGCGGACGGCGACGTCGCGGCCTTGGTTGGTCGGGCGCTGCGCCGTCTCGACGCGGCGGGAACCCGGTGAGCGACGACCGCATCGTGGCCCCGGACGAGCTCGACGAGGAACGCGCCAGTGATGTGGCGCTGCGGCCGCGACGCCTAGACGAGTTCGTGGGACAGGCGTCGGTGCAGGAACAGGTGCGGATCCTGGTGGAGGCTGCGCGGCGACGCGGTGAGCCGTTGGACCACGTGCTGCTCTACGGACCGCCCGGTCTCGGCAAGACCACCCTTGCGCAGATCATCGCCAACGAGATGGGCGTCAACGCACGGCTCACGAGTGGCCCTGCGCTGGAACACCAGGGGATGCTGGCGTCGATCCTCACGAGCCTCGACGACCGCGACGTGTTCTTCATCGACGAGGTGCACCGTCTCAACCGTGCGGTGGAGGAGGCCCTGTACCCGGCGATGGAGGACCTCGCCTTCGACTTCGTGGCCGGCAAGGGCGCCGGCGCGCAGACGCTGCGACTCAGCTTGAACCGCTTCACAGTCATCGGCGCCACAACGCGCGCCGGAGCGCTGGGCGGCCCGCTGCGCGACCGTTTCGGCGTCACCTTCCGGCTCGACTTCTACGACACCGAAGAGCTGGAGCGAATCATCCATCGCTCGGCGAGCCTGCTGCACGTCGACATCGACGAGCCCGGAGCAGCGCTCATCGCCCGTCGGTCGCGGGGCACGCCGCGCATCGCCAACCGTCTGTTGCGGCGGGCGCGCGACTACGCCCAGGTGAGAGCCTCGGGACACATCGACGCGGAGGTCGCGGCCGCGGCGTTGCGCGTCCTCGGCGTTGACGAGCTGGGTCTCGACGAGCTCGACCGCCGCGTGCTCGACGTGCTCTGCAGCACGCTGTCGGGACACCCGGTCGGCGTGCAGACCATCGCGGTGAGCGTGCAGGAGGATCCCGACACCATCGAAGATGTCGTAGAACCGTTCCTGATCCGCACCGGGCTGTTGGCCCGTACGCCGCGCGGCAGGTTGGCGACGGCCGCGGCGTATGCGCATCTCGGTCGTGCTGCGCCGGCGGGTGCGCCTGGAGCCGATGCATCGCAGACAGCTATGTTCAACTGACATCACTGCCTTCGATGCGGCGGGGTGAGGGTATTGCTCGCAACGACGATAGGGTCGTATGGAGGAGCGAGCCGCATAATTTTTCGTACGGCGAGCGACGACTAGATCCCGTGTCGTTAGAGCGATGCCCTCACCCCGCAGCTCGGGCAAGAGGGTCCGTTTAATCATGCTGACCAGCGAGCTCGACTACACGCTACCCGACGATCGCATCGCGCAGCGTCCGCTCCCCGAGCGCGACGCCTCGCAGCTGCTGCATCTGCAACAGGACGGCACGATCGAGGACCGCGCGTTTCGCGACCTGCCGATGCTGCTGCGGCCCGGCGATCTGCTCGTCGTCAACGACACACGTGTCAGGCATGCGCGGCTTGC
>JAFAJR010000011.1 GCA_019236085.1 Candidatus Dormiibacterota bacterium | reverse complement strand
CTCCCGGGCGTTGGTCTCGCCCAGCGCCCAGCGCAGCGCGTCCACCAGGTTGCTCTTGCCGCTGCCGTTGGGACCGACGATCGCCGTGATGCCGCGATCGAACGAGACCTCCGCCCGTGAGGCGAAGGTCTTGAATCCTGCGACGCTGATGCGGCGGAGCTTCATCCGCGCGATTGTCGGGCTGCTTCTCTCATCGCGTCAACATGTGGTGGCGCCCTGCGTGCCGGGCCCAAGATGTTGTGATCAGGCCGCGTCCGCCCTGGGGCCGCCCCGGCCCCGGCCGCCTCGCCGGCCTCGCCGGCTCCGCTTTCGCGGCTCGGGCTGGGGAGGCGGCGGGGGCTGGCGTCTTCCGACCAGAGCTTCGGCAGCGGTGCGCAGCGCAGTAAGAAGCCCGCGATGGCCTTGCCGCGGCTCCGCCGCGGCGGGCGTTTCCTGCTTGGGGCGGCGCACCGAACTCGCCCCGCGGGCGGCGGCCACCTCGGCGACCCGGCGGCGGACGCGCGCCGGTTCGGCGGACGCCCCCCGAACCGCGTCCCGAGCAGCGCCTGCCGCAGCGACGGCGGGAGTGCGATCGAGGCGGCGGAGGCGCTCCAGGGCGTCGTGCGCCGCCGCCTGTTCGGCTGCCTGCTTGGTCCTGCCCCTCCCACTGCCGCTGACGTTCCCGGCCAGGAGCACCTCGGCGGAATATTCGCGGGAGTGGCCCGGGCCGCCGGTGGCGACCACCCTGTAGCGCGGCGTGTCGCCGGTGCGTTCCTGCGACACCTCCTGCAGCTTGCCCTTGAAGTTCTCATCACTCCATTCGGTGAGGTCACCCACGTTCTGCAGGAAGACGCGAGTGGCGGCCCGGTAGCCCTGGTCGAGGAAGATCGCCCCGATCAGCGCCTCGAAGGCGTTGGCCAGCAGCGAGGGCAGCTTGCGCGCCCCCGTCTTGGCGGCGCCGCGCCCGAGCAGCAGGGTCTCGCCCAGCTCCAGCCGTTCGGCCAGGCGAGCTAGTGATGTCGTGTTGACCAGCGCGGCGCGCAACTGCGTGAGCTGTCCCTCGTCGTACCCGGGAAAGCGACGGAAGAGGTATTCGCCAACCACCAGCTCCAGCACCGCGTCACCCAGGTATTCGAGGCGCTCGTTGTTCCACGAGGCATGGGTCATCGCCTCGCGGAGCAGCTCGGGACGGCGAAAGGTGACGCTGATGCGCTTTTGCAGCGATTGCAGCCGCTCGGTCTCCGCGTCCTCGAGAGCCGCCGGCTGCGCAGCAGGCTTTTCCTCGTGGATAACTGGGGGCGAAGGGGAATTCACTCGTGGAATGTCCGCCGGCGAAGGCGAATTCACTTCCCTGGAGCCGGCACCGCCAGGAAGGGGGTTGTGCGAAGGGGGAACCCTTTCCCCCTTCGTTAACTGGCTGCCCCCACCTTCTCCTGCAGGTAGTCCCAGGCCTGACCCACCGTCCCGATCCGCTCGGCGTCCTCGTCGGAGATCTCGGTCTGGTACTCCTCCTCGAACGCCATGATCAGCTCCACGAGATCGAGGCTGTCGGCGTTCAGATCCTCCACGAACGACGCTTCCGGTACGACCTGCTCGGGTTCGACTCCGAGCTGATCCACCACTATCGCTTTGAATCTGTCGTAGCTGGCGTCTGGCATCGCTGTTTCCTTCTGTTGGAGCGGCGGGCGCCGCGTCGTCCTGCTGGCGAACATTAGCGTCGGCGGGGGGAGCCTGCCATGCGTACTTCCCGGACGCGCCGTCGATTGGTTGAGCCACCTGAGGCAATTGTATTGTCAGGCCCCGAGCCCGCCATCGACATGCAGCACGTGGCCGGTGACGTACGAGGCGTCTGGTGACGCCAGGAAACGCACTGCAGCGGCCACCTCGTCGGGATAACCCATGCGCCCCAGCGGCACGGCTGCCGTGGCGGCGCTGCGCTGCGCTTCGGTGAGCGCGGCGGTCATGTCGGTCTCGATGAAGCCGGGGGCGATCGCGTTGACCGTGATGTTGCGTGTCGCCACCTCGCGCGCCAGCGACTTGGTGAGTCCCAGAAGCCCCGCCTTCGCCGCCGAGTAGTTGGCCTGGCCGGGATTGCCGGTGACGCC
>JAFAJR010000345.1 GCA_019236085.1 Candidatus Dormiibacterota bacterium | reverse complement strand
GCGCCGGCCTCCTCCCTCATTTTCGCTGTTGCGGCAGGTCGCGATGAGCCCTGACGCTGATGTCGCCCGGCCGGCCACCTCGGCGGCGGAAACCGCGCGGCTGCTGCAGCAGACGCCGCTGTTACGTGGGCTGCCGGATTCCGCGATCGAAGAGTTGAGCCGGCATTCGCGGACACGCCGCTACCGTCACGGCGAGGCCGTGTTCCTTCAAGACGACCCGGGAGACAGTCTTTTCGTGGTCGCCAAAGGTCTGGTGAAGGTTTTCGTCACTTCCCCGCGTGGTGACGACCTCGTGCTGGCGACAGTCGGTCCTGGGAACACATTCGGCGAGCTAGCCCTGCTCGATGGCGGCGGCAGGTCCGCGTCTGCGGAAGCAGCTGACGAAAGCACGCTGGTGATCGTCGACCGCGCGAGCTTCGTCGAACTGCTGCGCAGCCGTCCGGAGCTGATCGACCGGCTGCTGCTAACGCTCGGCCGACTGGTGCGGCGTCTCACCGAGCAGGCAGGTGACCTCGCCTTCCTGGACATGCACGGCCGCGTGGCCAAGCTGCTGCTTCAGTTCGTCAGTCCGGAATCGGGTTCGACTGCGCCCGAGATCGAGTTGCCGTTGAGCCAGTCGGACCTGGCTCGCATGGTCGGCGCCAGCCGGCAGACGGTGAATCAGATCCTGCGTAGCTTTCAACACGCGGGCTATATCGAGAGCAGCGGCCGCAAGCTGCGAATCCTGCGACTGGATGCCTTGCGGCGCCGTGCTGCGGACTGAGCGAGCAAAAAAGCGCGGCGGAGACGGTGGACCACCTGACATGCTGCAGCTGTGCTCCTGACGATCGGGCACGGCGCTGACACTGCAGACGGCTTCGCTGCACGCTGCAGCCGCAACGCGGTGGCGCGCATCGTCGATGTGCGCACCGCACCCGGAAGCAGGCTGCATCCTCAGTTCGGCCGCACGGAGATGGAACGCTGGCTTCCTCAGGCCGGCGTCGCGTATCGCGGGGAAAAGGCTCTGGGCGGTTTCCGCAAGCCGCTGCCGGATTCGTTGAACGGCGGACTGCAGCATCCCTCGTTTCGCGGCTATGCCGACTACATGTCGGCCTCCGAGTTCCACGCGGCGCTTGCGGCGGTGCTGCTGGAAGCCGCGACATCGACAACCGCTGTGATGTGCTCCGAGACACTGTGGTGGCGCTGTCACCGGCGGTTGATCGCCGATGCTGCGACATTGCTGCACGGCGTCGAGGTTGTGCACATCGACGGCAGGGGAGGTACGGAGCCGCATCGCGTGACCGGGGAGGCGCGGGTGATCGACGGAGTGCTCAGATACCCCGCCGTGACGGACGCTCGTCTGCTGGAAGGAAGGTGAAGAGCCGAACGCCGGGCTGAAACGGACGAGGGTCGCCTGTGAGGCGGTGCATGCCAACGGCCGCGGTGGTGTCCGGGATGCGCACGAACGCCAGCTCCTCGAACCCTGACTCGTCGAACCACTCCCGAATCTGCGGTGTGAGGTCCGGCGCGAACGTGCCCCGCGTCCAGATCACGGCGGCACCCGGTGCGCACAGCTCCTGGAGGTGCGCCACGGTGTTACGCACGTCCTCGTCTGTGATGTTGCCGAAGATGCCGCATACCATGATGATGTTTGCCGGCGCTGCCCCGTCGCATGCATCGGTCGTACCGGCGTCGTCTGCCCGAACATCGACGCTTGCAAGCTCGAGCCGCTTCGCTGACTGCCGCGCAGTCCGCGCAAGCTCTGGATCCAGCTCCACGAGCCTGGCTGTGATGTCCACGGTCCGCGCATGGTCACCCAGCACCCCGAGGACATCGCGTCCGTCACCGGCGCAGAGACTCAGCAGCTGTATGCGGCCGGCCGGAGCTGCGGCGATCGCGCGACGCAAGAGGCCCTGAACCACCTCGAGCCGTTGCTGCAGTTGCGAGCCGGCGAAATACCCACGGTGCCAGTCGATCCATTCGCTCATGTCACGAACTCAGCGGGAGGGTGGCCTCCGGGACGCGCGGGATCTGAATCGGTGTCATTCCGCCATTTTGGCCGGAGCCATCGCCGTCCCTGTTTGGTGTTCGCCGACCGCCTCGAAGGGTCGCGCTGCCTCGGCGGCGGGTGACGCCGGCGCGGCAGCGCCTGCGTGAGGCCGAAGCGCTGATCGAGAACCTGCCGTCACTGCCCGAGCTCGAGGCGACACGACGGGCAATGGCCCGTCCGGAACTCGCATAATCTCCCGCCGATG
>JAFAJR010000393.1 GCA_019236085.1 Candidatus Dormiibacterota bacterium | reverse complement strand
CTGTGGGTCGGCAGGATCGCCAGCGCAGGGTCGTCTGCGGCGGCGAGGTACACCAGGCACTGCTCGAAGGCGGCGCCCGCCGGAACGTGGGGTTCGGCCCGGCGGCGCTCCTCTGCATACGCCACAGCCGTCTCGTAGCGATGGTGCCCGTCGGCCACGTAGAGCCGCGCGCCACGCAATGCCTCGCGGACAGCCTCGGCATCGGCGCCGCTGACGGCCCACAGGAGATGCTTCTCGGAACCCATCTCGCCGTCGGTCCTGCCGCCCTGGGCGGCGGGGCGCTGCGCAACCCGCTCCAGGACCGCAGCGACGTCGCCGCCGTCGCTCCACAGTGCGAAGACCGGGCTGGTCTGCACCCGCAGTGCCCTCAGGAGCGCGAGCCGGTCCTCCTTGGGCGCCGCCAGGGTGCGCTCGTGGGGACGCAGCTCTGACTGCTCCCAGGGCACGGCCGCCACCGTCCCGATGACCCCACGGCGGCGGGCCGGCGCACCCGTCACCGAGTCCGCGAACTCGTGCTCGGTGACGTAGAGGGACGCCTCGGCGTCCTGAACCAGGACGCCCAGCTCCAGCCAGGACTCGAGAAACCCGGCAGCCCGGATATAGCGGTCGTTGACGCCGGGTTCGTCGCCGGGGAGCTCCTGGCCGAAGTCGACCCGGACGATGTTGCGCAGGTTGCGCCCGTACAGGGCCGCCTGCTGGTCCGGGGTGATGACGTCGTAGGGCGGCGCCAGCACGCCGCCGAGCTTCACGTGTTCCGGGTTGTAGCGAAGGCCCCGCAGCGGGTTGAGGCGCGCCATGAGAGCCTCGGGCTCAGAGCCGGACCTGGCGCAGTCGGTCCAGCTTGGCGGTGACGCGAATCTCCTCGAGCAGCTCGGCGGTGACCGGGTCATCGATCTGCATGAGCATCACCGCGCGGCCGCGCGGCCGGTCGCGGCCCAGCTCGATGCCTGCGATGTTGATGTCATTCATGGCCAGAAGTGTGGAGACGGCGGCGATCACACCCGGGCGGTCCTGGTGGGTCACCACCAGGAAGGTACCCTCCGGCTGCATGTCGACGTGGAAGTCGTTGATGCGCGTGATGCGCGCTCCGTCCTCGAGCACGCCGCCGGCGATGGCCAGGCGCTCCTCTCCGATCACCTCGACCAGCAAGGGAGACGAGCTGTCGACGCTGCGCGTCGTGTGCCGCTCGTCGACGTCGACACCCATCGAGCGCGCCACCAGCTTCGCATTCACCTGGTTGACGCGCGTCTCGGTGAAATTCGCAAAGAGGCCGCGGAGCACCTGGCTCGTGACGATGGTTGTGTCGATGTCCTGCAGCTCGCCGCCGTAGCTGCAGACCACGCGGCGCAACCCGGCGCCCCCGAGCTGTGCCGCCAGCGAACCGATGCGCTGGCCCAGGTCGAGGAACGGCCGCAGCCGTGCCAGCTCCTCGGGCAGCATGGCGGGTGCGTTCACCGCGTAGCGCGGCGTGCCGCCCTGGAGGTATTCCACGATCTGGTCGGCGACGTCGTAGGCCACGTTCACCTGCGCTTCCCTGGTGCTTGCGCCTAGATGCGGCGTCACCACGACCTGTGGCAGTTGCAACAGCGGATGATCCGGCGGCGGCGGCTCGGTGATGAACACGTCGATGGCGGCGCCGGCGATGTGACCGTCCTTGATTGCTGCGGCAAGCGCGGACTCGTCGATGATGCCGCCGCGCGCGACGTTGAGCAACCGCGCCCCAGGCTTCATGCGCCGCAGCTCGGCGGCGCCGATGACACCGCGGGTTGCGTCATTGAGCGGCACGTGCACCGTGAGCACGTCACTTTCGGCCAACAATGTCGCGAAGTCCACCAGCTCTGCGCCGGCCTGCTGCGCGCGCTCCGCAGTGGCCAGCGGGTCGTGGGCCAGGACCCGCATGCGCAACCCCTCGCGGGCTGCGTGAGCCACCTCGAAGCCGATCTTGCCCAGTCCGAGGACACCGAGGGTCTTCTCGCGCACCTCGACCCCCATGAACCGGGAGCGTTCCCACAGCCCGCCGCGGAGTGACCTGTCGGCTGCCGGGATGTTGCGCACCAGCGCCAGCATCATCGCAACCGCGTGCTCAGCGGCAGCGATCGTGTTGCCCGTGGGAGCGTTGAGCACGAGCACGCCGCGCTGTGTCGCAGCGTCGATGTCGATGTTGTCGACACCGACGCCGGCGCGTCCCACAACCCGCAGCCGTTTCGCCGCATCCAGCAACTCCGCCGTCACCCTGGTCTCGCTGCGCACCACCAGTGCGTCGTAGTCCGCGATGCGTTCGCGAAGCGCGCCGGCATCGAGTCCCGTGGCGACGTCGACCTCGCCGGCGGAGCGCAGACGGTCGACACCGTCCTGGGCGATGGGGTCGGCGACCAGGATCCGCGTGCTCGTTGCCGGCGAGCTGCGCGGCGCGGCGGCGACGGTCACGCGACCGGTGCGGGTTCCGCCGAGGGAGTGCCCTGCCGTGCCGCCGCCTGTGCCGCCGGTGCGGCGAGCCCGACCCGGCTTCTGAAGCCGCGGTCTGACAGGCCTTGCTCGAGGACGCAGAGGATCTGGTACACGTCGGTCTCGTCGATCATGCCGAGATGACCGATGCGGAAGATGCGACCCTGCAGCTCGTCCTGGCCGCCGGCGAGCACCAGTCCGTAGCGCACGCGCAGATGTGACAGCAGATCCTTCAGCTCGTCGGGGCTCTGCGCCGGGCTGTGCACGGCAGTGACGGTGTCGCTGCGATGTCCCTCTGCCGCAAGCAACTTGAGCCCGATGGCTTCGATGCCGTCTCGCACCATGCGGCCCACCAGCGCATGTCGCTGCCATACCTGCTCCAGGCCCTCCTCGCGCATGATCGCGAGGCCTTCCTGGATCGCATACAGCACCGAGACCGGCGGTGTGGTGAACGTCTGCCGCTTGTCCTGGTACTTCTTCTCTTTGGTGAAGTCGAAGTAGAAGCGGGGCAGCGTGGCCTGCTGGGCGCGTTCAAACGCTGCAGCGCTCACCGCGATCATGGCGACACCTGGAGGCGCCATCCATCCCTTCTGCGAACCGGTGACGCACACATCGATGCCCAGCGCGTCCGTCTCCAACGGCAGGCAGCCGGCACCGCTGACGCTGTCGACACACAGCAGCTTGCCGCGGCTCTTGACCACTGCAGCGATGGCAGGAAGGTCGTTGCTCACGCCCGTGGATGTCTCGTTGTGCGTCACGAACACGGTTGTGATCGCAGGGTGCGCGGCGAGAATGCGCTCGACATCCTCAGGGTCGATGGGCTCACCCTGCGGCACCTCGAGCCGCACCACGTCAGCGCCGTAGGCTTCGCCGATCGCGGCCCAGCGGTTGCCGAACGAACCCATGGTGCAGAACAGCGCTTTCTCGCCCGGGCTGAGCGTGTTGACGACAGCTGCTTCCAATCCACCGGTGCCGCTTGCGGGGAACAGCAACACGTCGTTGCCTGTGCGCAGCGCCCACTGCAACCCCTGCGTCACATCCTCCATGAGGGCTGCGAACTCCGGACCGCGGTGGTTGATCATTGGACGGGACTGAGCGCGCACGACACGCTCCGGCAGCGGCGTTGGTCCTGGAACTCGCAACTGTTGCTGCAGCATGACGCTCCTGTTCGTGGGCGGTCGGACGCGACGCCGAGAGTCTAGCAACGGCGGTTTCGCCGGCAGAGTCAGAACGACAGGTCGTCGTAGACCGAATGCCGCCGGGCCGGGTCGTTGCGATGCACCAGGCTATGCGCACGCAGCGCTCGTCGCCGCCGCCGCGCCAGGGCCCGGTGCAGCGCTCGCCGGTTGAGCGGCAGCACCTGCGCCGCGCCGATCGCCAGCGGTGCGATTTCCCGGCGAAAGTAGAGTGCCGCCGCGAGCACCGCGGCCAGCAGCAGCCAGGGCACGAAGCCCGGCACGCCGCCGGCGGCTGTTGTGCGCACCGCGGCGACGCCGTGGGGAGGCTCTGTGGCGGTGGGTGGCGGGCTGTCCGGGTGCTCCCGCTCCCAAGCCAGGATCGCCGCCTTGCGCTGCGCGATATGGGGGTCGAACGCCTCGATGCCGGCGCGAAGCGCGGCCGCGGCCAGCTGGCGGAACGGCTCGGTCGCCAGCAGTGCCGCTTCACGCGGGTTGCTGATGAAGGCGATCTCAGCGGTCGCCGTCGGCATCGGCGCGTGGATCCACCAGTTGTCACGCAGCACGATGCCGTCGTCCGCCACCGCGTCCGTGGCGAGCCCCTTGCCGAGGGCATCACTCAGTGCCTGCGCAAAGGGCTCGCCCATGGCGTTGGGATACAAGACCAGGGAGCCGCCGGCTATTGGGTCGGTGTACGAGTTGCAGTGGATGCTGATGAAGACGGCGGCATGCGCGTCGATGGCAACCTGCTCGCGCGCCTCGACTGTCATGCCGATGTCGGTCGTGCGGGTCAGCACCGGCACCACCAGGTCAGCGCGGAGCAGGTCGGCCAGGCGCTTGGCCACGTCCAGCGCCACGTCCTTCTCCTCAAGCCCGTTGGGGCCGATGGCCCCCGGGTCGAACGGCTGGGCGGGGTTGTTGGGATTGGGCACGCCGCCGTGACCGGGGTCGATCGCCACCACGATGGGCACCGGCGCGCCGCCGGTCTGGGCGAGCGCCGACGGCCCGTGACCCGTCGCAGTCATCGCGGCGGCGGAGGCAATGGCAAGAACGAACGCTGGAACTGCCCTGCGGCGCATGTCGCCTGGCGGCAGTATGCGCCAGGCAGGGATGCCGCGCCAGCGCGGCGCTCCGTCGCGGCCTCTGCGATGCTACGGCGTGTACCCGTTCGAGCGGTTCACCGACTCAGCCAAGCAGGTGCTGACCGCGGCACAGCGCGAAGCTGAGCTCTCGCACCACTCGTACATCGGAACCGAGCACCTCCTGCTTGGCACTCTTCTGGTTGAGGACTCCCTCGGCGCCAGGGTCCTGGACCGCCTTGGCGTGTTCCTGGCCGACGTCCGCAGTGCGATCCAGAACATCCTCGACAGAAATGATCGGATAGTCATCCAGCAGATCATCCCCACCCCGCGCGTCAAGAAGGTCATTGAGTACGCGTTCGCCGAGGCGCAGCGCGGCGGCCAGCAGTACGTCGGCAGCGAGCACATCGTGTCCGGCATCCTGATCGAGGGCGAGGGCATCGCCGCTCACATCCTGATGGACCGTGGCGTCACGCTCGACGTGGTGCAGGCGACCATCGCGGAGCTGCGCGACAAACCCGAAGTCGCGACGGAACTGGTGGCACCACGGCACGGCGTGCCCAAGAGCGCATCACTCGAGCGCATCATGCAGCGCGCTGTGAGACTCGCCGGCGACGATGCGGCGCCGCGAGTCGATGACGGTCATGTCCTCAACGCGGTGCTGCAATCGGACGGACGCGCGGCGCTCACGCTGCGCCACCTCGGTGTCGACCCGGATGCCGTGGTGCGGTTGTTGCATCCACCGCGCCTGCTCGTCGAGTTGCGGCGCCGCCTGCGTGACGCAGAGGAAGCGATGCCGGAGGCCGAGCTCGACAAGCTGCGTGACGTTGTGCAGCAGGCCGAGCAGGAGTGGCTGGACTCGCTGAGCTAGCGAACCTCTGCGCTGAAGGGCAGCAGCGCGATGTGCCTCGCTCGCATCAAGGCCGTCGTCAGGCTGCGCTGATGCTTGGCGCACGTCCCCGTCATGCGGCGCGGCAGGATCTTGCCGCGGTC